>BJFP01000076.1:0-6187 GCA_014189875.1 Verrucomicrobiota bacterium
AGCTCCGCGCCGGCGCGCTCGACGCGGCGATCGTCTATCGCGTGAACACGCAGGCCGCCGCAGCCGAGAGCCTCGACTTCCTGCCGATCCAGCACGAGGGCGCGAAGGCCGTGCAGCCGTTCTCCGTCCGCACCACTTCGCCGAATGCGCAACTCGGCCAGCGCCTACTCACATTCCTCAAGGCGAACCGCGCAAAGTTCGAGCAGGCAGGATTCCAGTGGCGCGGCGAGGAGGCGATCCCGAGCAAGGACATCAAGGTGCCGGACTGGCTGAAGGACAAATGACTCGCGCCCCCTCACGCGCCGCGTAAGCTCAGCACATGATCGCTTCGATTGATCAACACCGCTCCGAGATCGAACGGCTTTGCCGGGAATCCCGCGTGCGCCGTCTCGATCTGTTCGGCTCGGCGACCTCGACGGACAAATTCAATCCGGCGACAAGCGACTTGGATTTCATCGTTGAATTTTCCGACACCTCAACGGGGCTGGCGCGCCGGTATCTGGCCCTGGCCGAAGGGCTGGAATCGCTGTTTGCACGCAAGGTGGATTTGCTCACCGAGCGTTCGATCCGCAACCCTATCTTTCGCGCTGAAATCGAAGCTACCCGGCGTCGCCTGTATGAGCAGAGCAGTGAGCAAGCGCCTGTTTGACGCCATGCAAGCTTGCGTAGTCATCGCGGAGATCACCTCCGGCAAGGACTACGCGGCATACAGCGCGGACCGGATACTGCGTTATGCCGTCGAACGGCAGTTTGAAATCATCGGTGAAGCCTTGGGACGGGCGGTGCGGCTCGACCGCGACATCCTCACGGATCTTCCCGATCTTCCGAACATCGTGGCGTTCCGCAATCGCCTCATCCACGGCTACGACACGGTTGACGATTCGATCGTTTGGAACATCGCACAGGAGGAGCTTCCCATCTTGGAGGCGAGCTTGCGCCAATGGCTGCGCGCGCATGGCGACCTTTGACTCCCGCGGCACGCGCCGCCTCACGCCGTTCTGGTCCGGGCTCGCGATCGTCGCCGGGCTGTATCTTGCATTCCTCATCGCGCTCATCGTCTCGACGGCGAAGTTCACCACGCCGCTGCAGATCTGGGCGGCGCTGAACACGCAGGAAATCCGCTACTCGATTTTCCTCAGCCTCATCACCTGCACCGTTTCGTCGCTGTTCGCGCTGCTGCTCGCCGTGCCGGTGGGCTATCTGCTTTCGCGCGGGAGGTTCAAATGCAAGTCGCTGCTCGATGCCGCGCTCGACATTCCCATCGTCCTGCCGCCGATGGTCGTCGGGCTGTGCCTGCTCATCTTCTTTTCCCGCACAAGCGCGGGCCACTGGCTCGACGAGGGAATTCCCGACGCGATGCGCAAAATGGGACTCGATGTGTGGCTCACGGGGAAAGCATTTCCGCTGCACACGAAGATGTTCACCTACACCGTCCTCGGCGTCGTGCTCGCGCAGTTTGTCATCGGCACTGCGTTCGCCGTGCGGACGATGCGCGGTGTGTTCGATCATCTTTCATCGCGCCCGGAAGATGTGGCGATGACGCTCGGCTGCTCGCGCGGCCAGGCCGTGCGGATGGTCACACTGCCCGCGGCGCGGCGCGGGATGTTCGCGGCGTTTTCGATCGCGTGGGCGCGCAGCCTCGGGGAGTTCGGGCCGATCCTCGTCTTCGCCGGCTCCACGCGCATGAAGACCGAAGTGCTCTCCACGACCGTCTTTCTCGAACTGAGCGTGGGCCGTCTCGAAGCCGCCGTGGCCGTAAGCCTGCTCATGGTCGCGCTCGCGCTCGCCGTGCTCGTCGCCGTGCGCCTCGTGGGGGAGAGGATATGAAGTGCGGAATGCGGAGCGCGGAGTGCGGAATAGCCACCGGCTGCATGTTGGCGGCAGGATGTTTCTTTCACTCCACATTCCGCACTCCGCATTCGGCACTCCCATGATCCAGCTCGATTCCATCGTCTGGCGCGCGGGGGCGTTCCGCCTCGATAACGTGAGCTTCACCGTGCCCGCCGGGAAATACGCCGTGCTCATGGGCCGCACGGGCTGCGGGAAGACGACGCTGCTCGAAATCATCTGCGGACTGCGCCAGCCGCGAGGCGGACGTGTGATCGTCGCCGATCGCGACGTGACGCACGAACTGCCCGGCGAACGCGGCATCGGCTACGTTCCGCAGGACGGCGCGATGTTTCCGACGTTCACCGTGCGCGAGCAGCTCGGCTTCGCGCTACGGCTGCGACGCCGTCCGTCCGATGAAATTAACACGCGCGTCTCGGAACTCGCGGGCGAACTCGGCGTCGCGCACTTGCTCGACCGCCTCCCTCAGCACCTCTCCGGCGGCGAACGCCAGCGCGTCGCCCTCGGCCGCGCGCTCGCGGCAAAGCCGAAGGTGCTCCTGCTCGACGAGCCGCTCTCCGCGCTCGACGAGGAGCTCCGCGACGATCTCGCAGCGCTACTCAAGCGCGTGCAGCGCGAACACGGCATCACCGCGCTACACATCACGCACAGCCGCGCCGAGGCCGCCACGCTCGCGGATGTGGTCTTTCGGCTGGATGGAGGCCGTGTCGTGGAGACGCCGGATTGACAAATTGGTCGGGTAAGACACCATCTTACCTGCATGGACACCGTCATTTCATCCAAGGGCCAGGTGGTCCTCCCCGCCGCGCTGCGCGAGCGTGACCGCGTGCTCGCAGGCCAGAAATTCGACATCGAGCGCCTCGATGCCGGGAAATATTTGCTCAAGCGCCGACCCGTGCCGGACAACGAAGGCCTCGTGGACTGGCTGCTCGCCTGCCCCGAGAAGGACTGGTTCCAGCCCGTCGCATCCGAATCCACCGACACGCTGTGAAATACCTCGTGGACGCCAACGTCCTGAGCGAGCCGACCAAGCCGGCCCCCGATGCGCGCGCGCTGGATTGGCTCCGACGGCACGAACGCCAGCTCGCAGTCAGTCCGGTCATTCTTGGCGAACTCGAATACGGCATCCTGCTGCTGCCCGCGGGCCGCCGCCGCGCACGGTTGGAGCAATGGTTTGGCGGCGGCGTCCAACGCATCCGTGTGCTCGACTTCGACACCGCGATCGCCGCCACATGGGCACGACTGCTCGCGCGGCTGAAAAAGAAGGGCCACGCCATGCCAATCAAGGATAGCCTCATCGCGGCCACAGCGCTCGCGCACGGGCTGATTGTGGCGACGCGAAACACGAAGGACTTTCGGAATGCGGGAGTGACGGTGGAGAATCCGTTCGAGTGAAGACGCTGCACGCAATTTTCCCCGCGATGTCCCTAACCCGCCCCGAACTGAACGACGACGAGCGCGCCATCTACGAGTGGCAGATGTGGATTCCCGGCTTCGGCGCGGAGGGGCAGCGCAAACTCAAGTCCGCATCGCTGCTCATCTCGCGCGCCGCGAAGACTGCCCGGTGTGCGGCGGCTGAACCGGAACGATCCAGCCGATCGCAAAGTCGCGAACCGCGTCGTGGCTGCGACGTGGCCGTCGCAGCCACACATGCCGCCGCTGGTCAGATCAGTCCAGCGTCTGCCGGTAGCGTTTGATGCCGATGGTCATCATGATCACCGCAAAGAGCGCGATGGCCGAGATTTCACCCGCGACGTCGGCGAGACCGTTTCCTTTCAACAGGATGCCGCGGACGATGCGCAGGAAATGCGTGAGCGGAAAAACTTCGCCGATCATCTGCGCCCAGTGCGGCATGCCGCGGAAGGGGAACATGAAACCGGAGAGCAGGATCGAGGGCAGGAATACGAAGAAGGTCATCTGCATCGCCTGGAGCTGATTTTTTGCGATGGTCGAAAACGTGATACCCATCGCGAGATTCGCGGCGATGAAGATGAGCGCGACGACGAGCAGCAGCGGGATGCTGCCGTGCATCGGCACGTGGAAAAGCACGCGCGCTGCGACGATGATCACGGCGACCTGGATGTAGCCGATGAGGATGTATGGCGTGATTTTTCCGACGAGCACCTCGCTCGGGCGCGTGGGCATCGCGAGAAGATTTTCCATCGTGCCGCGCTCGCGCTCACGGGTGATCGCGAGGCCGGTGATCATGATCATCGTCATCGTGAGGATCACGCCCATGAGGCCGGGGACGATGTTGTATTGCGTGACGGTCTCGGCGTTGTAGAGCGCGTGGACGCGGATGTTCAGCGGGCCGGGCGTGGCGTTGAGGAAGGCGAGCGGGCCCTTGAGATCGTTCGCGAGCGCGCTGCCGAGCAGCGAGCCGAGCGAACCGAGCGCGATACCGGTCGCGGAAGGATCGGTCGCATCGGCCTCGATGAGCACCGTCGGGCGGTCGCCGCGCAGGAGGTCGCGGCTGAAGTTCACGGGGATGCTCACGACGAACTGCACTTCGCCGCGCGCGAGCGCATCGCGGCTTTCCGTCTCGGTGCGGACCTGCCGCTCGAAGTCGTAGTAGCTGCTGTTTTGCAGCGCGTGGAGCAGCGTGCGGCCCTGCGGCCCGTCGTCGGCGAGGAGCACAGCGGCGGGCAGGTGGCGCGGGTCGGAATTGATCGCGTAGCCGAAGATGGTGAGTTGGAGCAGCGGGATGCCGAGCATCATCGCGAACGTGAGCCGGTCGCGGCGCATCTGCATGAATTCCTTCACGATGATCGCCCAGAGCCGTGCTAGGGAAAATGGCGGGTGGCGGCTCATGACTTCGAAAAATGCGTCGCGCCATCGGGGACCGCAGCGCTTTGACACGGCCCGGCGTGAACGCTAGCCTGGCACGCATGAGCAACGCGCTGCGCCTCGAAGATTACCACGTCACGCCCGAGCAATACCTCGCGGCGGAGCGCTTCAGCGACGTGAAGCACGAATACGTCGCGGGCAAAGTGTACGCGATGGCGGGCACGACGGCGGATCATGAGCGCATCGCGAGCAACATCGTCCGCGAACTCGGCAACCGGCTCCGCGGACGCAAGTGCGAGGTCTTTTCCTCGAATCTCCGCGTGCGGATCCGCCAGCCGGGGAGGAAGGAATTTTACTATCACCCCGACGCGCTTGTGGATTGCACGGGACTGCCAGGCCGCGCGATTTACGCCGAGGCGCCCGTGGTGATTTTCGAGGTGCTCTCGCCCGAGACCGAGCGCGTGGACGTGGGCGAAAAGCTCGCCTGCTACCGTTCGCTGCCGTCGTTGTGCGTGTATGCGATGGTCAACCAGATCAACGCTGCGATCACGATTCACCGGCGCAACGGCGACGAGTGGGACACGGAATTCCTCGGCCGCGTGGACGCAATCCTCGAGCTGCCCGAAATCGAATGCAGCCTGCCGCTCTCCGCGATCTACGAACGCGTCGGCGGCATTGCCTGACGGATGGAAATCGAAAGTGCGCGGGATCATGGCGCGCGGAAGTTGTCCTGCGATTTTTCCATGAGGTGGATGAACGCATCCTCCAGCCCGGAGCGGATGCGCTCCCATTTGTGAGGCGGTGCGCGGAATGGCGCGATGGCTTCTTCGAGCGCGGCATCATCGTCGCCGCTCACATGCAGCATGGTTCCGAATGCGACCGCCTGCTGCACGCCGGGCTGCTTGCGAAGCTGTTCCGCGAGCGGGATGAGGCCGGGCCCGGTGACGCTCCACGTCGTGAGGCGCACGTGCGCTACGACTTCATCCACCGTGCCGTGCGTGAGCAGATTGCCGTATGAGATGTACGCGAGCCGGTGGCAGCGTTCGGCCTCGTCCATGTAGTGCGTGGTGATGAGGAATGTGAGCCCCTCGCCTGCGAGGACGTGGATGTGTTCCCAAAAATCGCGCCGCGCCTTCGGGTCCACGCCGGCGGTCGGCTCGTCGAGCAGCAGGAGTTTTGGCTGATGGATGAGGCACGCGGCGAGCGCGAGGCGTTGCTTCCATCCGCCGGAAAGCTGACCGGCGAGCTGCTTCTCGCGGCCTGCGAGGCCGAGGCGCTCGATGCTCTGCTGCACAGCCTGCGTGCGATTTTTCACGGCATACATGCGCGCGACAAAATCCAGGTTTTCCCGGATGCTCAAATCCTCCCAAAAGCTGAACCGCTGCGTCATGTAGCCGACGTGCTTTTTGATTTCCTCGCTCTCGCGGATCACGTCGAAGCCGAGACAAGTGCCGCTGCCCGCATCCGCGCGCAGGAGGCCGCAGAGCATGCGGATGAAGGTCGTCTTGCCGCTGCCGTTTGGCCCGAGGAATCCGAAGATTTCGCCGGTGCG
>BJFP01000076.1:6935-10388 GCA_014189875.1 Verrucomicrobiota bacterium
TCAGACTGCCGCAGCCCCTTCTTCGCGTCCGCAAGCCGTGCCTGACCTTCCCCGAGCCGCTGTGCCGCGAGTTCGCGCGCGGCGGTCTCCGCGCCGGATTCGAGTGCAAAAAGTGGATCGCCCTTTTTCACCTGCGCACCGCGCTGCACTGACAGCGCATCGAGCTGCCCGGCGAGCGGCGCGGCGACATAGACGAATTCCCCCTCGGCGTAGCCTTGCACGCGTGCACCCTTCGATGGATTGCAGCCTGCGAGGAGGCCGAGCACGAGCACACCACCGGCCACGTATTTCCACCTTTGCAGGGGGAAAAAAATGTGGCGCGCGCTCATCGGTTGAATCATGCGGGTCAGAGCGGCGGCCGCTTCGTGCCGGTTTCCGACGCGGCATCCGGACTGCCGTTGTGTGGCAGAAGACGATGCACACGATCGAGGCTCACGAGGACGTCGCCGGTGAGGCGATCGAGCTTCTCGTGCAGGTGTGCGATTTCGAGTTCGGCCTTGAGGTTGATGTCGTATTCGATGTCGGCGTGGACGCGATCCTTTGCGGCCTGCCGGTTCTGGCTGAGGAGCACGAAGACGGAGAGGAAGATGGCCTCGAGCGAGACGGCGAGTGTGAGGAAGCCGAACGGATACGGATCGAACTGCGAGATGCCGGGGACGTGGATCCAATTTACGGTGAGCCAGAATGCGAAGACGGCAACGTGGATGAGGAGGAACGGGATGCTGCCCGCGAATTCCGCGATCCAGTCGGCGGATTTCTGGACGACGGTGCGCTTGTCCTCGGTCTCGACGTTGACGTTGCGCGTGGCGGTGTGGCGCAGCCGCTCTACGGTCACGCGGTGGCGGCGCGTGATTGCGGCGAGGAGATCCATGGCGGCCTGCGGACGGAGCCGGAGGAATTTTTCCAAATCCGTGCGACCGAGCCGGAGCGTCTGCGTGTCCTCGGTCGCGAGGACGGAGGCGGTGCGGGTGCCGTTGTCGAGCATCGAGAGTTCGCCGAAAAAATCGCCGCGCGTGGCGACCTCGAGCACGATGCGCTCGCCGGTGTCGTTCTTGAAAAACACCTCCACCTCGCCCGAACTGATGACGTACATGGAGTCGCCGGGCTCGCCGTAATTGAAGATGGTGTGCCCGCCGGGAAAATTGACGACGTCGAGCTGCGCGGCGAGATCGGTGCGCTCGTTGTCATCGAGCAATTGGAAGAGCGGGACTTCTTTCAGGAGATCAGCTTCGGCAGACATGCGGCGAGACGTATCGTCCCGCGGGCGTCTGTGCAAGGCGCGCCCTCGGACGCGCTGCGATTTATCGTGCGTTCGCGGGCTAGAATTCGAGGACGGCGCGCTCCCATTCGTCGGCAAGGATCTGATGGCCCGAGCAGGTCGGGTGGACGCTGTCCCATATCCAGTGGATCGCAGGCGCGCGGCCTGTCGCACGGTCGAACGCGGCCTGAAAATGCACGAGCGCGGCACCGTGCTTCTTCGCGATGATGAACGCGTAGCCGTGGCCGAGGATGTGGTTCGGGTCGGCGCTGCGGCAGCGATTGCCATCGGTGATCGAGTCGCTCCGGAAAAGGATGCGCGCTCCGGGCGTGAATGCGGGGATAGGATCGGCGGCGCGCGACGTGACGGCGGACACCGCGAGTGCGATGACGGCGGGGAACGGGACGAGGTGTGATTTCATGCAGAAAAATGGGCGGCTCAGGATTTCGGCGAAGGAGCCTGCTCGACGATGCCGAGGAGAAAATATTCCAGCGCGCCGTCGCGGGAGATCTCGCCGCCATTGCACGCGATGCGGAATCGCGCGCCGCACGCGGGGCAGGCGCATTCGAGGGCGCGGACTCCGGGGCCGGGCGGCGCTGCGCGCTCGAAGGCTGTGGCCGCCGTGTCGTCAATCGCCGCACCGGGCATCGCAGCGTGCAGGCTTGCGGCGAGGCGGTAGTCGAAGTCGGAGAATGCGAGCTTCGATGCGGTGCCGCACGATCCGCAGCGATGGGTCACGTGCTGGTCGTCGCCGGAGATCGCGACGCGTGTGCGGTCGAGGCGTTCGGCGAAGGGCGGGATTCAGACGTCCATCAGCGGACGAAATCAGGACGGGGTGCATCGTTGCAAGCGGTGGCTGCGGGGTTCACGGGGCATTTTTTTGCCGGCGTTGTGTTCGCTTGCCCGCGCGCGCCCGCTGCTTAGCATCCGCGCGTGATCATTATTCTGAAGCTCCTCTTCGCGGTCGGATCGGGTGCGGCGATTTTTGCGCTGCTTTGAGAAGCACGCCGTTCCGGTACTGGCGCGATCCGCTGTGCATCGTCGCGTGCGCAGCCTATGCGGTGAACCGCTGGGTGCTGGAGCCGCATTTCACGATGGGCGCGATGGGGCCATTCATGCGCGGGCATTTCGCCGACTGTCTGCTCATCCCCGCCGCGCTGCCGCCCGTGCTCTGGCTCCAGCGGCGGCTCGGCTTGCGCACGCACGACGATATGCCGCGAGCCGGCGAGATTTTTCTCCACCTCGCGGTGTGGGCATTCATCGCCGAGGGCGCGGGGCCATTTCTCACGCACCACGGGACTGCGGACTGGCGCGACGTGCTCGCTTATTCGGCGGGTGCGGCCGCGTGTTACGTTTTGTGGCGCAGGCGAGAAATGCCTTGCCGCGAGGCCTGAGCCCCCGTAACTCCCTCCAATGATGCGCCACAAGAAATGGTGCGTCCCCCTTTCGTGACGGTCGCTCGCGCGGATGGGATCGGAGCCGCCGGCGACCCAGGCGTGAAAGCCGGTCGCAGGCGAGGGCGACACGACATTGAAATGGGCCGCCCCGGTGCTCCACGGAGTGCGGACCAAAGCTGACAAGACCATCCAACTCCAATCCATTCGAATCAATCAACGAATCCGCGCGAAAGAAGTGCGTGTGGTTCTCGCGTCCACCAGTGAACAGCTCGGGGTGATGAAACTCCAGGACGCTCTGCGAAAGGCCATGGAACTCGGCCTCGACCTCGTGGAAGTCTCGGCGAACGCCGTGCCGCCGGTCTGCCGCATCGTGGATTTCGGCAAGTTCAAGTATGAGCTTTCCAAGCACGAGAAGGAGAAGAAGCAGAACGCGGCTTCGAAGATGAAGGAGGTCAAGTTCCGCGTGAACATCGGCACGCACGACTACGAGACGAAGATGCGCCACGCCGAGGAATTTTTGGACAAGGGCAACAAGGTCCGCATGCTCCTCCAGTTCCGCGGACGCGAGATGGCGCACCAGGAACTCGGCATGGGCCTCATGGCGAAGATCCGCCAGAATCTCGAAAGCATGGGCCACCCCGAGGCGCCGCCGAAACTGATCGGACGCAACATTTTCATGATGCTCGTCCCGCTCCCCGCCGCAAAGCGGAAGCGGCACTTCTTCGGCCCGCACGACATGACCCTGCAGGAGCCCGACGAACACGACGAGGCGGATCGGGACGTGGAAGAGGAGAAATA
>BJFP01000076.1:10768-14625 GCA_014189875.1 Verrucomicrobiota bacterium
CTGCTCGGCAAGGCCCGGCAGCCGAAGCCGTCTGCCTTCTTCGCGGCCAATGTGATGCGCGCAGTGCGGGCGGACGCGGAACCGAAGCCCGGCTTCCTCGCGCGGCTCCGTGCAAAATGGGTGCTCCCCGCCGCCGCAGGTGCGGGCGCCGCTGTCATCGCGATTTTTGCGCTGCGCCCCCCGGTCACCAGGCCGCCGGCCGCCGACCCGCTCGAGGGAATCGCCCTCGCAGCCGCCGCGACGCCGGAGATCGCACCGTCGCTCGGCACACTCCTCGCAGGGGACGACAATTCAATATGGCTCGCAGGCAATCCCTCCTCACTCTACTGAGCGCCGCCGGCCTCGCCGGAATCGCGATCGCGCAGCCGCCGCAGCCAGGGCCGCCGACGTCGTTGGAACGTCCGCCTGGCGAGAGGCCGAAGCCGCCGATCCCGCCGACGACTCCAGACGGGCCGAGGCGGTTCTTTCACCACAGCGGCCCCGAGGCCGACGCCATGCGCGAACGCGCCATGCGCGAGCTCCAGAAACTCTCGCCCGAACAGCGTGCGGACATCTGGAAGGCCGTGTGGGCCGTGCTGAATCTCCCGCCGGAAAAACGCCAGATGATCCTCGGCATGGACGAAAATCGCCGCAAGGTCGCACGCGAGGAAATCGAACGCGCGATGAGCGACGCGGGCCTGCAGCTCGACGAGGAAAAGAAGAAGCGTTTCGTGGGCCGCTACTTTGAGGAGCGCCGGACGATCGAGGAAAAGCTGCGCAAGGAATCCGAAGAAAAGCGCCGCCATTTTCTCGGCGAGATGCGCGCGCGGCTGAAGCAGGAATTCGAGACCGTCGCGGTGAAGCCCGCGCCGGGAGAGGGCTCGAAATAGGCACCCACGGCAACACTCCCAAGACCGCGCGCTCACTTTTCCAAAACTCGTGCTTGCCAAGGCCGGGACGGCCCGGCATGTTGCGCGCCCTTTTTCCACAAACTACCACTGCCTCTATGTCCACAGAATTGATGACGGAACTTCTCGAAGCGGGCGTTCACTTCGGCCACCAGACCAAACGCTGGAATCCGAAAATGAAGCCCTACATTTTCGAGAAGAAAAATCAGATTTACATCATCAACCTCGGCGAGACCGTGCGGCAGCTCCGCGGCGCGTGCGAATTCCTCGCGAGCGTGGCGGCGCGCAATGGCAAGGTGCTTTTCGTCGGCTGCAAGAAGCAGGCGCAGGAGGCCATCCGCGAGGCGGCGCAGGCAGCGGGGCAGTTCTACGTGAACCAGCGCTGGCTCGGCGGCACGCTCACGAATTTCAAGACCATCAAGCAGAGCATCGCCCGGATGAACTACATCGAGAACCTCGAGAAGGCGCCGGAGTATTCCAAGATGGGCAAGGCGGAAATCTCCGCAGTGAAGCGCGAAGGCGCGAAGCTCCTGCGGAACCTCGAAGGCATCCGCACGATGGAGAAGCAGCCCGACGTGATGATCATCATTGACACCATGCGCGAGGCAAACGCCGTCGCGGAGGCCAAGCGCCTCGGCATCCCCGTCGTCGCGATCGTGGACACGAACGCCAACCCGGATCTCATTGACTTCCCCATCGCGGGCAATGACGACGCCATCCGCGCCATCCGCGTGGTGCTGCAGAAGCTCGTGGACGCCTTCGTGGGCGGCAACCCCTCGGGAGCGAAGAAGCAGCAGGCGGAACTCGCCGGCGTCTCGGAGTAAATCGCCCGTCGGCTGATTCCAAATTTCCGAGAGACGAGGGTGAACGCTCTCGTCTCTCGCATTTTCAACCCAAAGACATACTGACCCATGACCACTCAAGTAAACATTGACGCCAAGCAAGTCGGAGCACTCCGCGAAAAAACCGGAGCCGGAATGCTCGACTGCCGCAAGGCGCTCGTCGAGGCAAACGGCGACATCGAAGCAGCCATCGACATCCTCCGCAAGAAGGGCACCGCCAGCGCCGCGAAGAAAGCCGGACGCACCGCGAACGAAGGCGTGATCGCGAAGGCCATCCTAGGCGGAGGCCGTTCGGGAATCCTCGTCGAAGTGAACTGCGAGACCGATTTCGTCGCGAAGAACGAGGACTTCCTCGCGCTCACCGGCGGCTGGGCGAAGACCCTCTGCGAAAATCCCGCGACCGACCTCGAGTCCGCCCGCGTGGATTCCGTCACGAAGATAGGCGAGAACATCCAGATCCGCCGCCATGGCCGCATCGAGGTCTCGGGCAACGGGCTCGTCGCCGCATACATCCACCTCGGCGGAAAAATCGGCGTCTTGCTCGAAGTCGGCGCCGGCAAGCAGGAGACGGTGAACCGCGACGAGTTCAAGCAGCTCGTGCGCGACATCACGCTGCACATCGCCGCCGCCAGCCCCGTGAGCATCCGCCGCGAGGACGTCTCCCCGGTTCTCGCCGCCCGCGAGCGCGCCATCTACGTCGAGCAGACGCCGAAGGACAAGCCCGCGCCTGTCATCGAGAAGATCATCGAGGGCAAGATGAGTAAATTTTTTGCGAGCGCGTGCCTGCTCGAGCAGGGCTTCGTGAAGAATCCCGAGCAGACCATCACACAGCTCGTCGCCGAAAAGGCGAAGGTGCTCGGCGACACGCTCGAAGTGCGCCGCTTCCTCCGCTTCCAAGTCGGCGAGGAAATCGTCGCGTAGTCCTTCATCGCTCAGTCACTCAGAGCGCAGCAAAAGCCCCGCCGGTTTCGCCGTGAAGCCGCGGGGTTTTTCTTTTTCGGCGCGGAAGCGCATGGCCACGGGTAGGGCGGGTTTCCAACCCGGCACGAAGGGCGTCGAAAGTCGTCTGTATCGTGACACGCATGCGGCGAACGGGGAGCGCGGGCTTCCAGCCCGCAGTGTCCGGCCTCCTTGCCGGACGCGGACGGGCTTCCTGCGCGGGGAAAGAACGGCGGTGCGTCTTGTGTGAAACGATCACCTCTCCACGGCTGATGGGCCGGGCAGAATACCCGGCCCGGCGGGTTGGAAACCCGCCCTCCCCGATGCACCCCGTCACCACGCGTGACAGACCGCCACGCGCCATCTTCAATGCGCCCATGCCGTCCGCGGAGTTCCTGCTCATAGACAACAGCAATTCGTTCACAAAGTTCGCGCTGTCGTCGCGCGAACGGCTCGGCGCGGTCCGGCGTGTGCGGACTTCGGAGCTGGATGTCGCCTCGTTCCGCCGCGTTCTGCGCGGATGGAAATTCGACTGCGTCGTGCTGTGTTCCGTCGTTCCGAAAAAGTCCGCGCTGCTCCGTGACGAACTCGCTGCAAAGCCGCTACACAACGTGGATCACCGCAGCAAGCTTGGCGTCGGCATCGAATACCCGAAGCCGAAGACCATCGGCGCGGACCGCCTCGCAAACGCCGCCGCGGCCGCCGCACTTCACGGAGTGCCGTGCGTCGTCGTAGATTTCGGCACGGCGGTCACATTCGACATCCTCTCGCCGGAGAAAAAATACATTGGCGGCGTGATCGCGCCCGGGCTCGAAGCGATGACGGACTATCTGCACCAGCGCACCGCGCAACTCCCGAAAATCTCCCTGCTCGAACCGCCCGGCCCGATCGGAAAATCGACGAAACACGCGATGCTCGCCGGTGCCGTGTACGGCTACCGCGGACTCGTACGCGAAATCCTCGCCGAGCTTCGCACCGCCCTCGGCTTACGGAAGCTGAAGGCCGTCGCAACCGGCGGCTACGCGGATCTCATCGCAGCAGGCGTGAAAGAAATCGCAGCCGTCCACGAAAACCTCACGCTCGAAGGCCTGCGGCTGATCGGGTGCATGAACCCGTAGCCGCGCTTGCGAAAGCGCGGGCGCACTTGACATCCGAGCAAGAGACCCGCCCGCGCTTTCACAAGCGTGCC
>BJFP01000077.1 GCA_014189875.1 Verrucomicrobiota bacterium
TGGCGTTTGACGGCTTCAAGCGGAATCAAAAGAGCGCGTGGTTCTGGGTTGCGGCGGTGCTCATCCTTGGCGCGGCGATCACGGAGACGACGTCGCGCGCGGGCGTGCTGATTTTCTTCGGCGGTGCGGCGGTGTGGACCGTGCTTTCGTTCGCGCTCTCTGGCTCGCGCAAGGCCGGGTCGCTCACGCTCGCGGGGCTTGCGCTGCTGGTCACGGGGTTCCTCGTTTTCGGCGGCGGCTCATTCCGGCGCGTCCAGGCGCTCGCGCAGGACACGGCTCCGGAGTACCGGACGGTGATCCAGAGGGATGCAGTGCATCTCGCGGCGACTGCGCCGTGGCTCGGCCAGAGCGTGGGAAATTTTGCGCCGGTCTTCGCGATGTCGAGGGCGGCGTCGGCGGATCAGAACCGCGCGATTCACCCCGAGAGTGACTGGCTGTGGCTCGCGGTGGAGATGGGCTGGCCGGCGGTGGCGCTGATCGGGATCGGGATCGCGCTGTGGCTGCGGAAGTGCCTGCCGCTCTCGGACGGCTCGGACCGCTCGCTACGCTCGGCGGCGATGGTCTGCGGGGTTTTCTTCGCGCTGCACTCGTTCGGCGATGTCTCCGCGCACCGCCCCGGCTCCGCATGGCCGGCGCTGTTCCTCGCGGGGCTGGCGGTGCATCCGCCGCGCGCGCTCGCACGCAGCCGCTGGACCGCGCCGGTTTTCCGGACGCTCGGCGTCCTGCTCGCGCTGATCGCCGGCTGGTGGTTTGCGTCCATTTTTTCCGAACGTGCCGGCCGCGCCGCGCCGACGCCCGCGACGGTCGCGCTGCTCACCGAGCGCACGAAGCGGCAGAACGTCGAGAAGGACTACAGCGCCGCGCGGACGAGCGCGAACAAGGCGCTGCGCATCACGCCGCTCGACGCAGATCTCTACTATCAACGCGCGCGCGCGCGCCTCGGGAGGCCGATCGGCACGTGGGACGCGGCGTGGGATTTCGGGATCGCGCGCTTCCTGGAGCCGCACTGGACGCAACTGTGCATCGAGGAGGGAAAGACGTGGGCGGATGCGGGCCAGCAAAAGCTCGCGCTCGATTCGTGGGTGGAGGCCTTCCGCCGCGCGGGCAAGCACGGCGCCGAGCGCTACCGGCAGATGCTCGAATGGACGCAGGGCAGGCCGGGCATGCATGCGATGCTGGCGCGGCTCGCGCGCAACAGCCCGGACTTCCTCCTCGTGTTCCTCGCGCAGGCAAGTGCGCTGGATTGCGAACTGCTGATCGGCGAGCTTCTGGAGGCGGATCCGACGCTGAAACAGCTCTCGGCTGATCAGCGGAAAAGGCTTTTTGCGATCTGGAACTGGAGGGGCAACCGCCGTCTCCTTTTTGAAAAGCTGCGCGCAAATCCCGAGTGGCAAAAGGAGGGCTGGCGTTCGCTGGCGGTGCTGTATGCCGAGGCGAAGGACTACAAGGCTGCGTGCGAAATCGCGCGCGACTCGCTGCCGCGGCCCTCGATGCCGAAGCTGCCCGAGACCCGTCCGCTGCCCGAGCTGGAGCGGATGTTCCGCACGCGGCAAGACGACATCAACATCGGCCTGCAGCTCCGCAACTCACAGCTCTCGGTCGGGAAAACGAAGGAAGCACTCGAGACGCTGCGCACGCTCCAGGCTATGCCGAATCACCCCGCATACCTCGATTACCTTGAGGCGGATCAGCTTGAGGAAAGCGAAGACTGGGCGCAGGCGTGGAGGGCCTGGGTGCGCTTCGGCGGTGCGGAGTTCAAGTAGGCTCGCGCAGGAGCGGATGCTCCGCGGGCTCAGCGCGGGAGCGGCTCGAGGGGCTCGGAGTCGGCGTTTTCGCGGTAGGCGGAATACTGGTAGTAGTTGCCGTAGCCGTATTCGGATTCCGCGAGGCGGACGTCGTTGCAGACGATACCGAGGAGGTTCGCCTGGCGCTGGACGAGGAGGTTGATGGCCGTGCGGCTCCGGCGCGCGGAGGAGGTCGAGAAGCGGACGACGAAGATGGTGCCATCAATCTTCGGCGAGAGGCTGAGCACATCATCGGCGGCCATGACGGGCGGCGAGTCGAAGATGATGTAGTCGAACTCTGCATAGACTTCCTGGAGCAACTGGTCGGTGACTTTCCCGAGGAAATGCTCGGCAGGATGAGGGAGCGTCTTTCCGCGCGGGAGGATCGAAAGGTTCGGCGTCGAGCTGGGGACGATGACCTCGCGCCAGTGCGTGCGCTGGCGGAGGACGTCGGAAAGGCCCAGTTCGCTCTCGATCTTGAACGCCTTCGCGATGCGCCCGAGACGGAGATCGGCGTCCACGAGGAGCGTGCGGGCGCCGGAAAATGCGAAGGTGATCGCGAGGTTGGCGGCGATGGTGGTCTTGCCTTCGCCCGGCGTGGCGCTGGTGACGAGGATGGTCTTCGGGCGCGCTCCCTCGATGGGGAGGAAGATGATCGAGGAGCGGAGCGTGCGGAATGATTCCAGGAGCGCGTGGCGCGGATCGTTCGAGGCGAGCAAGTCCAGGCCGGCCTTGGTGAGTTCACGCGGGACCTGGCCGAGCAGCGGCTCTGGGAAGCGCTCGCGGAACTCGAAGAAGGAGCCGATGCGGTCGTCCATCTTGTCGAGGACGAAGAGGACGAGGAGGCCGAGCGCGAGTCCGCCGAATCCGCCGATGAGGAGGAGCTTATTCAGCTCCATCTGAATTTGCTCCGGCTTGGTGGCGTGCTCCAGGATGAGCACGGTGTCCTGGGCGAGGTTCTTATAGACATCCATGCTGCGAAGCTGGCCGTTCAGGCGGTCGTAATGCACTTTCGTGCGCTCGATCTTCGACTTGATCTTGTCGAAGTCAGCCACGCGCTTGGCGAGATCGAGCGCCTTGGTCTCCCATGTCTTGATGTTGTCATCAAGGCTCTCAATCTGGGTCTTGATGGCGCCGCGGCGGCTTGTGATCGCATCCTGGCCGAGCTGCTTGTAGGTGCCGAGCATCGCCTCGTTCTTGGCGATCTGTTCATCGAGCGCCACGACGGCCGGATGCTTGGGCTTCAGCGTCTGCAGGAATTCCTGCCGGTCGGCCTTGAGCTGATTGATGGCCTGCTTGACCTTCAGATATTCCGCGAGCGGCCCGGGTGCGCCGGCGAGCGAATCCATCCTGTTCAACTGCCCCTCGGCACCGGTTGCGACCGATGGGGTCCGATCCAGAGTCTGATCGATATCGAGCCGCTGGAGTAGGTTGAATTCTGTCTTCAGTTCATCGAGCCGGCGGTTGAGGATGGAAAGGTAGGTCGCGGCGCTGTTCCCGTCCTCCTTCAGGAAGCCGATGTTGTTTTTCTGCTGGAATCCGTGCATCTCCTCCTCTTCGAGCTTCATGTCTTTCTCGAGGCGGACGAGTTCTTCCTGGATGGCCACGGCGGCGCTTTCACCGGAGGTCTGGCGCATCTCCTTTTTCTTGGCCATGTATTCGTCCATGAGGGCATCCACATACGCGGATGCGTAGGCGGGCGACTTTGCGTACACATTCATCACGAAAATTGCGGCTTTCGGGAGCTGGCCCACGACCACTTTCACCTGCTCGACCGGCAGGTCGGGGTGCAGCGCATGCACGCGCGTTTCCGCACCCTTGAGGACAGCGGCGCTCTGCATCAGTTCGATCTGTGTGCCGAAGAAATTCATGAGCTCCTCGGAGTATGCGGCGGCGTTATCGCCGAGCCGCAACTGCCCGGCCACCATCATGCGCCCGCTCGAGCGAAATGCGGGAGGCTGCTGCATCGCCGTCCATGCGCCGATGCACAGGCCGAGGCTGAGGAGGAGCACGAGCACCCACCAGCGCTTTTTAAGGAGGTAAACATAGCGGATGCCTTGGACGCGGACCCTGTTGATGGCCGACGTGCCGGCGGGCAGTTGCGACGTGGGAAGTGACATGGATTGCAACTGGTTAGTAATTAATGAGCCGTTCGGGGACGTAGATGAGATCGCCGACCTTTAGTTCAGGGTCGCGCTCGAGATGCCCGTTTTCGAGGATGTCCACGAGGTCCACGAGGTAGGTCACCGTGGAGTCGTTGGGCGCTGCCTTTTTCCGGCTGAATATCTTGCTGATGACGCTCTGCTTCTTCGGCTGCATGATCTGCAATGCCTCGGCAGTCGTCACCGGCACGCCTTCCTTTTTCCGCACGAGCCGGATCTTCCGCTTGTCGGCAAAGTCGCCGACGCCGCCGGCGCGCAAGATTGCCTGGCTGACGGTCACCGCGTCGCCGGGCATGAGTACCATCACTCCGCCGCTCCGCACCTGGCCGGTGATGAAGATATTTCCGAGCGGTTTCGTGCTGACGAGATCGAGACCGATGATCACGGTCGCGGTCTTGAAGTATTCCTTTTCAAAAAGCGGCTTGATCTCATAGGCGAGCTGCTTGCACGTCTTGCCGCGCGCCATCACGCGGCCGATGAGCGGGACCTCCATCTCGCCGGAATCGGTGACGAAAAGCCGGATCGGCTCGTGCCGGTCCTCGACGATGCGGAAGCTCACATGGTCGCCGATGCCGAGCTTCGTGCTGTCGTTCAAGACTTCCATGGAAGTCGTAAGCGACACGGTACTCGCTCCGCGTGACTGGCCTGCCACAGGAGCACTGCTCAGGATGGATGGCGGCTCTGCGCGGGGCGCGGCAGGTGGCGGCGCGGCGAAGGCGGAGGTGAGCGCGGCGCAGAAGACCCACGCGAAGCGCAGTGTCGTGCGGGCAAATTGGGGACGGAATCTCATGGTGGGAATCATAGTGTGTCAGAACCGATATCCAAGAGTGAATGTGACGCGGTTCTGAGTGTAGCCCTCCGTCGCACGGACTGCCTGCTTTTTCAAATACTGATATCCGAACGACAGGCCGAGATGTTCGCTGATCTGAATGCCCGTGTTCAGCGAGGCACCGAACCGCCGGAAATCCGACGCGACCCCGCCGCCGCTCAACGCGCTGCCTGCGATCACGGTCACATCCTCAGCGAACATGTTCATCCCGAGGGTCATCTTCCGATTCACCTGCCAGGTGCCGCTGTAACGCACGGAGTTGGCCTGCGTGTGGCCGCTCAGCGCATCCACGTCGTCGCTGCGCGAAATGTTGAGCTGGTCGGAGTAGAACCGGTTCATGCGGTGGACGAGCGAGAGGTTCGCATAGAAGCCGGTCGGATCGCCGCCCGCCGGCTGCGCGGTTGTCGTCCCCACCGTGACGGATCCCGGCGCATTCGCCCCCGAGTAGTAGCCCTTGAACCCGCCGGACAGGAACATGTGCGTGTACTTCGTGAGCTGGACCTCGGAAAACAGCCCGGCTTGGACGCTCGTGAAATTCGACCCGGACTGCTTAGGATAATTCGAGTACGCCATCGTCCCCTCGATGCCCACGATCGCCCTCGCTCCGGCCTTCGTCGCGATGGATGCCGAAACTTGATCCGTGGAATGATCCAGCCGGCTGTATGACGCCGCCGCCGTGCCCGAACTCGAGTTCGCGCCGCCGAGGGTGATGAAGTTAAAGTGGTCGTATCCGAAGTTCCAGATCACATCGTTCGTGTCCCAAAGCACCGTGAAGCCCGCCGTATTCGTGAACCGCTCGACCTGCGCCAGCCCGTTCAGCGTGCCTAGGCTCGTCGTCTCCTGCTGGAGCCCGAACCGGTCGTGGAAACTGATTTTCACATCCCCCGCATAGACATTGAAGACCAATGCCGAGTCCGGCGTGATCGTCGTCGTCTGCCGGTTCAGGTTCGGATTGTTCATGTAGTACGAGTAGCCGAGTCCCGCACGGAACTGGAGCGTGTTCAGCTTCGTCATCGCCCACGTCGCGCCGATGCCGACCTGCGGCGTGAAAATCAAGTCAGGTCTCCCATTTTGGGTCAGGTCCACATTGTCCACAAACTCAGTCGTCATACTCGCATCCACGCGCAGCAGCACCTCGCCGACCTTGAAATTTGCAATCGTCGGCAGCGATTTCTTCTCCACCTGCCGCGCGTACGACAGGCGCGGAACCTCCTGCGCATCCGCCTGCGACGCGAAGCAACCGGCAAACAGTGCCGCCGCCGCAAGCCAGCGACGATCGCCGACCCAGCCACGGAGAAAATTATCAGTGGCGCGGCGGCGGTGCAGGGTCGCGGGAGTTGCGAGGAATGTCCTTCGGTGCATCGGGGCGTTGAACCGCGCATGCTTGCACGGCCTCCCGCGGGAAGGAAAAACAATTTTGCGGCTTTCGCGCGACAGAGACCGGGACTCGGCAGCGGTCGCCCCGAAGCCGCACGCATCGCGCGGCCAGAGCGCGGGCGCTCCGACAGCGGGTTGGACTTGGAACTCTGGACTTGGAACTTGGACCGCCGGAAGGCATCAACACATCCCCTGCCCCGCTTATGAAACATCTCATCCTCATCCTCACCGCCGCACTCCTCAGCACCACTTTGTCAAACGCCGCGCCCGCCAGCCTCTTCGACGGCAAGACTTTCGAAGGCTGGAGCGGCGACACCGCAAAAACGTGGCGCGTGCAGGACGGCTGCATCGTCGGCGGCTCGCTCGATGAAAAAGTCCCGCGCAACGAATTCCTCGCCGCAAAAAAGACGTACAAGAATTTCGACCTCACGCTGAAATTCAAGCTCACCGGCACCGAGGGCTTCGTGAATTCGGGCGTGCAGTTCCGCAGCATCCGGATGGAGAAGCCCGCGCACGAAATGTTCGGCTACCAGGCCGACATTGGCGACCCGACGTGGTGGGGCTGCATCTACGACGAGTCGCGCCGCAAAAAAGTTCTGGCAAAATCCGATATGGACGCCGTGAACAAAGTCCTCCATCGCAACGACTGGAACGACTATCGCATCCGCTGCGAAGGCAAGCGCATCCAGATCTGGCTAAACGGCGTGCGGACCGTGGACTACACCGAGGAGGAAAAGGACATCGCCGAGGAAGGGCTCATCGCGCTGCAAATCCACGGCGGTGCAAAGGCTGTCGTCTTTTTCAAGGACATCGCGATCGAGGAACTACCGTAGCCGCGGGGATGCGCTCACCGATTGGGCGGCTGTGACAATTCCGGCGCAGGCTCTGAATGGTGGAGGCCCTGCGGGCGGCCAAACTTCAAACATTCAACGCTCAACTCGAAAGACCGCCGCCTGCCAGCGGTCGGCGACACTCGATCAGTTGACCCCAACTTCGGGGAGCGGGAGGGTGACGCGGATGATGCCGGGGCTCTTGTCGGGATGGGGAATCTCGATGCTGCCGCGATGGCTCTCGATGATCTTGCGCGAGACGGAGAGGCCGAGACCGAGGCCGACGCTGCGCGTGCTTTGAAAGGGCTCGCCGATTTTATCCGCGACGTCGCGCCAGAATCCGGTGCCAGTGTCCTGGAATTCGACGGCGATACCCGGCTTGCCGGAACTCGGGGTCTCGGTCATGCGGATGGTGATGGTCGGGTTCTCGGGGTTTGCCTGGAGCGCGTTGATGAGCAACTCGGAAAATGCGTGGCGGAGGGCCTTCGTGTCGCCCGCGATTTTCCACGGGGACTTCGCCTTGTCCATGTTGAGCGTGACCTTGCCCTTCGATGACTGGTAGCTGCTCGCATCGTTGCATGCGCCCTCGATGAGATCCGTGAGGCGGATGGAGTCGCCGGCTTTTCCGTCCCAGTCGCGGCTTAGGAAATTCATCTGCTGGGTGAGTCGCACGATCCGCTTCACACTGCTGCCGAGGACGACGCTGAGCTCCTTGCGGACTTCCGGATCATCGCCCTGGATGTCGAGGAGCTGCTGCATGGTGGAGACGGGCGTGACGGCGTTGCCGATTTCGTGCGCAAGGTGCCAGGACATCTGGCGGACGAGGCGGAGCTTGCCGGCTTCGATTTCGAGGCGCGTGGCGCGCTCGTGTTCGGTGATGTCGTCGAGGACGAGGAGCGCGGCATTCGGCCGCTGGCTGATGCCGACGGTGAATGGGTGGATGGTGACGCGGCAGGAGATTTCGGATCTCGCGGGAGGCACCCATTTGAACGGCACGGCGGGCTTGCCACTCTGGATGACCTGGAAGATGAGGCTGCCGATCTGCTGCGGGATTTCCGCAAAATCCATCCGCCGCGTGGATGCACGATCCGGCGTATGTCAGCATTCATGGGCGCGGGAATCTGTGCCCTCGAAAAAAAACACGCAAGCAGTGAACCGTCGGATTGCGAAAACAGCACGTCCGTGCTTTTCGCCACGGGAGCAAAGCCAATCTGAAACCGCCTGCCGCCATCATCCCGGAGGCCATGCGAGCGCCCTGCCGGCAAGCAGGTGGATGTGGAGGTGCGGCACGCTCTCACCGGCATCGCGGCCGTTATTGATCACCACGCGGTAGCCGCTCTCCAGCACGCCGAGCTTTGCCGCGATCCCGCGCGTCGCGAGCAGCATCCGCCCGAGCAGATCCGCGTGCGAATCATCCGCCTCCGCCAGGCGCGCGACACACTTGCGCGGCACGATGAGGACATGCACGGGCGCCTGCGCATGGGTGTCGTGAAACGCAACGAAGTCCTCCGCCTCGTGGATGATCTTCGCGGGAATCTGGCCGGCTGCAATTTTTTCAAAGATGGTCATACTGGTCACGTCACGTGGAGGAAAAGATCCCGCGCACGGCCCGCCCCGACATCCCCGAGCACGTGTGCCGTGTGCCTGCGGGCAAAGGCAACGATCTCAGCACGCAGATCATCGCACGCGCTGCTCCAGTGCCTGCGCTGCCGGAGCATTTTCACGCACCGTCCGAGACTGTGCAGTTCGCAATAGCTCCCGCCCGCGCGGACCACCTCGCGCAGCCGCAAGTCGAGCGCCGCGAAGAATGCCAGCTCGAAGCCATTCCCCGCCTGCTGCGCGATCTCCACAAGCGAGATCCGCGCAAAGGGCCACGCCGCCGCGAAGCTCGCGCCGATCTCCGCAAAGCCGATCGCCTTTAGCGCCTCGCGCACCGCCCGCGTGAAAATATCCGCCGACATCGCCGGACGATCCGTCAGCGTGCGCAGCCACTCATGCACGCTCTCCGCCACATGCGGCGCGAGCGGCCAGTCCGCCAAGCCGGCACGGTTCGCAGCCAGCGCGAGCACGCGCGCCAGCCACCCGCGATCAAATGCGATCACGCGCCGATCCTGCAGCACGATCACCGGCAGCGCATCGCGGAACCCGATCATTTGAAAAGCTCCGGCTGGCCGTTCCCCTTCTTCGGCCTCTTCTCCAGCTTCTGGATCTCGTGGATGAATTCCCCGATGTCCTGAAAGTGCCGGTACACACTCGCATACCGCACATACGCGACCTCGTCCGTCTCGTGCAGCGCCATCATCACCTTCGCGCCGATGACATGGCTCGGCACCTCGCGCCGAAACTCCATCTGCAGCTCGTGCATGATGTCCTCCGCCACCTTCTCCAGCGCCTCCGCACCCACCGGGCGCTTCTCGCACGCCTTCAGCATTCCCGCGAGCAGCTTCTCCTTGTCGAAAGGCTCGCTCCGCCCGTCCCGTTTCGCCACGCGCAATTCCGACCGCTCGATCTCCTCGTAGGTCGTGAACCGCTGCGCACACTCCAGGCACTCCCGGCGACGACGGATGCTGCGCCCGTCTTTGGAAAGGCGCGAATCAATAACCTTGTCCTCCAAGCTACCGCATTTGGGGCAATACATCAGGTTGTGGAAAGTTGCATCGGTTCAGCCTCCTTACCACAAGCGATGGATCGGTCAACGGCAAACGCGCACGCATCATTTTACGGAAGGAACAGTCCGGCACCCGACGCAGCCCGAACATCTCCATCTGCCCCAAGCCCTCGGATTCGATGCACGGCGAAAGAATCCTCCACCCCGACCGGATTCGGCACGCGAAATGCTTTTTCTCACAATTATAAGACCGTGACACGCTCCCCTTCCATCCAGCCAGATTCAGACGCGGCAAGCAACCCGGTGCCACTCCGCCGCCTCGGCATGCTCAGACGCCTGAAAACCTCTGCCGGGATCCTGCTCATCGAGGCGGTCGTCGCGGCCGCTGCCCTCGCCTTGGTCATCGTGGGCGCGTCCCAAGCGCTGCTGATCGCAAACCGGATCGCGTCCGCCTCAAGAATTCTTACCGCTGCCCGCTCGGTCGTCCAGCGGAACATTGACACCGCCCTCACCACCACCTTCACGCAGGCCTCCACCCCTACCATCCTCGCATATCCGGCCAACGCAGTCGTGTGGGACGACGACGGAGGTGCCGATAACATCGTCCAGATCCAACTCCAGGACAACAATACCGCGGTCGTAGCCTCAGGCGTCCTCAGGCGCACCGTGACTGCGCTCGCCAATGCCGACAATGCCGTCGTCCTTCAGGTTACCTTCACCCTTACCTACACATACCGCGGGCGGACGGACATCGTCAGCATGACCACCATCCGAGCCAGAGATGACTAATATGAAGCCCCTCCGCTCCTATCGCCGCAGCTCAGGCACCACCCTCGCAGAAACGATGGTCTATGCCCTCATAGGCATCATCATCTCCTGCATTACGTACACCTTCCTCACAAGCACCACCCAGCTTTACGCGAAAAACCTCTCCCTCGTCCACTCGCATTCCGATATCCGAAGCGTGCTGGATCGGACCTTGAACAACATGCAGCAGGGCAATAGCCTTCCCGTGCTCATCAATACCAGCGGTGCCGTGGTCGCCACACCTCCCTCCGCAGGACTCTACTACGACTCCTTCCGGGGTGATCCCTACGTGATCACAAACCCTTCCGGCAACGGCCTGGCAGCAGGAACCACCACCGCCATCCTTACCTCCTCGAGGTCGGCGCTTGCATCGCCACCTGCTCCGGCAGTCGGTGATGCGATCATCATCAGCAATCCAGGCGGCGATGTAAGGGTGCGGCTCACTGCTTGCGTCGTGGGCACATTCGACTCAACAAATAATCGCCAGCCATATACGGTGACCTTTGCAACCGCCCTTGGATCAGCGATCAGTTGGACCTCCGCTGAAACCCGCACAGCAACTCTGGTTCACCGCGAAGCATTCCTGGTCGTGCCAGTCAGCGGATATTCCGAACTCCGCTACTTCAAAGACTTCGAGCCCATCCCGAACGCCGCAGGGCTTGCAAATACCGCGAACTATACGGTCATCACTAAACAGTTGAGCGTCCTCACCGGTCAAACGACGCCCTTTTCAATCGCAAACGTGGGCACGGATAAAATCGTGAGAGCCAGCTTCTTCGCCCGTTGCACTGACTACAGCACTTACCTGAACAACCGTCAGGCAAACGAGTTCAACACCTTCATCCGAATCAACACCTCCCTGTCCTCGCGGTTGCGCCCACAGCAATAATCCCAATCCAGCGCCATGAAAACCTGCGTCACCACGCCTAAAAATACCGTTCGCGACTGCCACTCACTTCGCGCAAAACCACTGCGAGGCAAATCTCAGGGCGGAAGCACCCTCCTGCTGGTGATGCTGATCATCACCATTGTCACCGCCGCGGTCGGGATCGCATTTGTCGTCACAAACGCCGGGCAGCGCATGGGAGCGCGCGCCAGCGCCTACATCACAGCGGAGCGGGTCGCGGACGGAGCCGTCGAATACGGCTTCGGGGTCTGGAAGCAAAGGGTGTTCATGAATAACGGCGCGATTACCACCGCAGCCGCCAACAATGCCGTCACCGCCCCCCTCCCGACCGGTTTCCAATACGACACGGTTGCCAACAGAGGCCCGCTCGCCTTAACAGCCACGGATGCCTACGGAGCGCCATCCTCGTCCCCGGTTCCCACCGTCGTCAGCATGCTGAACTACCCCGGCTGGAAAGGATACTCGTTCAACTACCTCGTAAGCGCAAAGGTCAACTCCACAAACCAGTTGGGAGGCCAAGTCACCGCAGGCGTCCGCCGTCGGTTCCAATACGTTGAAGTTCCCATTTTCCAGATGATGTTCTTCTTCAATGACGATCTCGTGATATACAAACCCGCCACGATGACGGTCGGTGGTTTGGTGCATACGAACGCAAACCTCTACCTGAGCCAGCAGAGCGGACTTACATTTAACAACAATGTCTCCTACGCCGGGAGTTATTCGGCAACCACGATCCCGCCTTTTGGAGCCACCTATTCGGCATGGAGTTCCTCCGACCAGCCGCCGACCCTGAATGGCGCTCTGACGAAAGTGCCCGTGGCCGCACCGCTGGGCGTCTCGATGATGTCACTCTTCAACACCGGCGACACCAACCCGAATAACGACGGGTTCCAGGAGATCATCCAAATGCCCAATGCGTCATTTTCCGACCCGCCGGAGATTTCACAGCGCCGTATGTCCAACAAGGCGGGCATCGTCATAAACATCAACGGAACCACGGCCACGCTCACCCTGCAAAACGGCACCGTGGCCACCGCCGCGCAGCAGACGGCGATCAGGGCCGCCTTCACCGGAAAGACCACTCTGTATGACCAGCGCGAAGGGAAGACTGTGGATGTCGCCAATATCAATGTGCGCGCCCTCACGCCCGCCTTGAATGCACTGGGTGCGGCAAACTTCAATTCCGTGCTGTATATCGTGGACACGACCCCAGTCTCGGGGACTTCCCCGAGACCGAAGACAGTCCGCCTCCAGAATGGAGGCGTGCTACCGGACGCCGGATTGACGATCGCAAGCCAGAACCCGATCTATATCCAGGGCGACTATAACACCGGAACCAGTGCCACAGTGCTGCCGACCGCTGTCCCTGCGAACTCAACCGGAAACCCCTCGGGCACGGCCAGTCCGACGGTGCCGGGATACACCCGCAAGTCGTCATCCGTACTGGGGGATGCGGTGATGTTTCTATCCAACTCATGGAACGACGCCAACTCCTCACTGAGCCTTAGCAACCGGACTGCGAGCAACACGACGTACAACACGGCGATCCTGTCCGGCTTCCTCCCGTCGGGATACACGAACCCCTCCGGCACGCAATACGGCTACTCGGGCGGGGCCAACAACTTTCCCCGCTTCCTTGAGACCTGGTCCAGCAGGACATGCACTTACACCGGGTCAATGGTTCAGCTCTTCAATAGCCAGACTTTCACCGGCGCATGGGGCCTGGGAAACATCTACGCCCCGCCGACCCGCCGATGGAATTTCGACAACAACTTCCTGAACAATGCGCCCCCCGGAAGCCTTATCTGCGTGGTCTATTCCCGCGGCACCTGGTCCAAATTCTAAACTCCTCCCTGATGAAAACAGCTATCGCGACACTCATTGCCCTGGGCACGTTTTCCGCATCCGCCCTCGATCTCGCTCCAAACTTCGCAGCGATTGATTCGGACGGCGTGGTGCTGATCAATCCATATTTTAAGGACGGGTCCAAAAAGTACGGGGTTCTCGTGAACATGGACACCGAACTGACCGCATATGGTGATGGGGCGCGGTTCAAGTTCACCAAGCTCGATCACGCTGAGATGATCCTTCGTCACTCGCCTCTTGGAGTGAATGTAAAGTTCGGTCCCGACACCGTGGAGGCGTATGAGCAGGCCGCGCGCAAGTTGCTGCCTCAGCTTGCCGAAGGGGTGACCCTTGAAAAGCAAGTCAAGAACCCACTGCCGATGAACGCCTGGGAGAGCCATCGCTTCATCTTCACATATTCGACCCCTGCCGGAGTGTCCCGCGAAAGCATCACTTTCCTGAACATCCTGCCGGGCACGCAGGTGGTCATGCAGGTTTACGCGAAGGATGCGCAGTTTGAAAACGCTGCGGCGCGCGCGGATGATGTCATCCGGCGCTGGTACGAATTGGACGAGAAGTCGGTGCTCCGCGGGAACTGATTTCGCCGAAGCTTCCAGAATCTTCATCCACATCGCTCCGTCCGGGCGCCGGGCAGTGGCTGCCCATGTGCAGGATGCCATTGACGAAGTATCGGCTCTCCTCACCCAGACGCACCGCGGCGTGGAGGATTTCACTTTCGACACACGCCAGGAACTCGCCGAGAGCCTCGAGAACACCGCGCGCAGCACGCGGCTCACCGGTAGCCTCATCGCCGGCATCAGCCTCATCGTCGGCGGCATCGGCCTCACCGAGCGCATCCGCGAGATCGGCGTCCGCCGCGCCGTCGGCGCGAAAGCCAGGCACATCTTCACGCAGATCCTCGTCGAGAGCACGGTCGGCGGCATCCTCGGCGGCATCCTCGGCGGCATCCTCGGCCTCGCCGCCGCACTCGGCATGACGCACCCCATCAAGTTCACCACAGACAGCGCGAGCCTGCCGGTGTTCCAGACCGCGAGCGTCATCCTCAGCTTCGCCTTCGCCGTGCTCATCGGCGTGCTCAGCGGCATCTATCGCGATTCAGGTAAAAGCATAGCCTCTCTCGAACTTCCGGATTCCGGCGGAATGGCCCTCCGGGCCATTAATCTGCGTCGAATTACGGAATCACGCGGCTACACCCTTTCTTGAACTGCTCTAAAGGTGGTGTCACTTATCCGGTGAGAGGTGAGGATTGAGAGTTCAATGACGCGCTGCGCGGGGATGCCCATGCCCCTCAACCCTCAACCCTCACCTCTTAACTTTCCCCCGCAAGCATCCCCTCGACAAACTCACGGTTGTCGAAAAACGCAAAGTCCCCGAGCTTCTCACCGGTTCCGATGAAGCGCGTCGGGATGCCGAGTTCGTCGCGGATCGCCACGACCACACCGCCTT
>BJFP01000078.1 GCA_014189875.1 Verrucomicrobiota bacterium
TCTGACGCCACAGCACCTGCGGCGGATGCGCGTTCCAGTCGGCGTCGAGCGCTGGGCCGGCGAGTCGCGCATCGCGGTCCGGGCCGAATGCCTGCGGGAAATCCGCGCGCGTGCTCATCGCGGATTTTCCGCCGAGCGCGGAGGCCGCGCCGTGTTTGGAAAAGCGCAGTTCGAAGAGCGGGATGAAGTCGCCGGTCATGCCGCGGTATTTGAAGGCCACGAAAAATGCGACGATGCCTGCGAGTGTCGCGAGGCGGGCGGCACGCGGCGCACGCGAGAGGAAAAACCACCACACGAGCAGGAGCAGCGTGGCACCCGACACGGTGCCGAGCAGCCACAGCGAACGCATCTGCTCGTAAGGCCACACTTCGATTACGCGGAGGATCGCGACGGCGACGGCACCCGCGATGGCAATCGCGATGCCCGGACGCCAGCGGATGTTTTGCGTGTCGTCCATTGTTCAGTTCAGCGAGTGCAGATATTGCCAGATGGCCTCGAACTGATCCGCGGCCTTTCCGCCGAGCACGTCGGTGATTTGCGTCGTCACTCCGTCCTCGCTGAATTTCGGCATCTTCGTCTCCGCATCCACGCGCAGCGGTGCGAGCAGCCAGCGGTGGAACCAGGCTTTGCGCACGCGCTCCGCGGTGTTGCCGAGATTCACGCCGGGTGCCTCGAAGACCGCGGTCGCCGCCTGTTCTTTCAGAGCGTGGCACGTCATGCAGTTGAACCCGCCATCGGAGCCGGTGAGCTTTTCGCCGAGCGCGAGCTTCTCCTTGTCCGGCGCGGGCTCGGGCGCGTCGGAAAGCGGGAGGCCGTGCTGCTGCGCGAGGCCGACGGCGATGCCCATCGCGGGGCCGCCAAAGCCCGGCATCCTCGCGATGATCCATGGGCGCGGCTTGTACGGCGCGGCTCCGGCGATGAAGCTGCCCATCCAG
The DNA here is from genome assembly GCA_014189875.1 of Verrucomicrobiota bacterium. Classification (GTDB taxonomy): domain Bacteria; phylum Verrucomicrobiota; class Verrucomicrobiia; order Chthoniobacterales; family Chthoniobacteraceae; genus SXWH01. The sequence continues at coordinate 936 of BJFP01000078.1, forward strand.
CCGGGCAAAAGTTTTTCGCCGAACCACGTGAGATGCGGCACGACGGTGCCGGCGACGGGCGCGCCCTCGACGGGATCGGTCGGGCGCTGCGCGGCACTCTGCAATGCGCCCATCTCGTCCTCGACTTTCTGCCAGGTGCTCTGCTGTCCGTCGCGCGGGTGGCACGCGGCGCAGTTCATGCGCGCGATCTGGCGCTCGGCAAATTCGGCGGGCACGTCCCGCTTCAGCGATGCGAGATCCGTCGCGAGAAATGCGGTGAGCCCTTCGCGCTGCTGCGGTGAAAGTGCGAAGCGGGGCGCCTTGTCTTCGCCTTCTGCGAGGCAGCCTTTTGCACCGGCCTTGATCACGGCGGTCAGCGCGGGTGCGGCGAGCGTGCTTTTTTCGATGCCGGGAATAGCGTGGCAATTTGCGCAGCCGAGGCTCGCGACGAGCGCCTTGCCGCGCGTCGCGTCGCCGGTCGCTGCGGGAAATTCCGCCTTCGTAGTCGCGAGCAGATACGCGCTGAGTTGCGCAGCTTCCGCGTCATTCAGCCGGAAGTTCGGCATCCGCGTCCACGCGTTGTGCGTCATCGGGTTTTTCAAAAACTCCCCGAGCGCCGCGGGCTGGAATTTCCCCGCGACGTGCGCGAGCGGGATGCGCGCGTGCTCGTCCTTCGCGGAAAAACCCGGCGGCGTGTGGCATGCGATGCAGCCGAGATTTGCGAAAAGCCCGCCGCCGGCATCCGCGACTTCCGTCGCCGGTTTTTCCACGCTCACTTTCGCGGGTTTGCCGAGCGTCGCGAGGAAGGCTGCGATGTCCGCGGACTGCTCCTTTGTCGCGTGTAACGCGGGCATCGTCGCGCCCGGTCGGATCGCGCGTGGATTTTCCACCCACGCGGCGACCCACCCGGGCCGGAAGCGCGCGCCTGCGTCGGCGAGATCGGGCGCGGTCATCATGGTTTCCATCATGCCGCTGCCATCCTTTGAAATGAGCGCGCCTGAGTCGTGGCATGCGGCGCAGTGCAGTTCGGTGAACAGCATCCGGCCCTCGCGTTTTTTCGAGTCGGAGATTTCGTTCGGCGCGGGCGTGTGCGTCCACGAGGTCGGTGGCACGGGTTCGCGCGGGAATTCTTTCGACGCCCAGTGAAGCTGGAGTTGCGCGTCGTTCTCGCCGTCGCTCGCGAATTCGACGGTGAAATGGTTTGCGCCTTTCTGAAGCTGCACCTGCTTGTTTGCGTATTGCGCGGCGGCGGCTCCCGCGGCGTCGAGGATCTGCTGGCCGTTCACCGAGACCTTCACCTGACCGCGCACTTCGACGCTGAATGTGTAGTCGCCCCGCAGCGGCGAATCCACATCGCCTTCCATTTTCGCGGTGAACGGGCCGACTGGAAGGAACGGCGTCGCGGGCGCACCTTTCGGAACGTAGAGCGCGCAGAGTCGCGCGGTGCGGGTGTCGGATTTTCCGGCGGCGGTGAATGTCACCGAAATGCCCGGGGCCTTCCCGGTGGCTGCGTCTGCGACGTGCAGGAGCAGGATTGCGAAGAGTGTGGCGAAGAGGAGGCAGCGCATGAGTCCGCGCGATCTACGGAGCGCGGCGGAGGGCGTCAATCGCGGGGAAGCGAACGCCCAACGTCCAATGCTTAACGTCCAACGAAGCGCCGCAAGCGCAGTCGTGCGCCTGGACTCTGATGCCGAACGGTGGACGTTGAGCGTTGGGCGTTCACTTCCCGCTCGCGCGCTCCGCGAGGATGAGCAGCGCATCAGCAGGTTCGTACTGGTAGCCGAAGCCGAACGGGATGCGGAGCGGAGGCGCGGCGTCAACGGCGGCCTGAAGTTCCGGCTCGGCGTGCTTTTTGAAAAGCACGATCGGCTCCGCATTGCGGCCCCAGAAGCGGAACGTCCACGCGTCCTTCGGAAATCTGCGGAACGGAATCCCACTCGTGTCCTGCACGATGGCGCTGCTGTGGGCGAGGATCCATTCGTCTATGCGCGTGAAGCCCGCCTCGTGCGGCAGGAAGCTCGCGGCCTTCAGCAGACTGCGCCCGCGGCCGAGAGACTCGCAGAATCTCAGCAGGCCGCCGTGCGATTTCAGCCCGCCGTCCGAGAGGTCGCCGTAGAAATAGAAGAGGGTCTGCTCGGGCTGTTCCCCGCGCCGGAACCGGATGCGCACGCCTGGCGAGCCGCCCTTTGCCTTTGAGGGCAGGGAGATCGTGCCGTTCGGATCGCAGTGCACGGGCTGCACCTCGATGACGCGGTGGCCTTCGCGTGCGATGATGAGTTCCAGCACGGGCAGGATTCCCGGGATGTGGCGCTGGTCCACGTCGCGGCGGAGGTCGGTGGTGATGAAATAGCTGAAGTCGAGCAGCCCGCTGAGCGATTTGCGGAATGTCGTGAGCGCAGCGGGGAGTTCCTCCGGCGGGATGCGCGTCGGGTCCGGCAGCGAGCCGACGGGTTCGCGCGCGCACATCACGTAGGTCTTCGCGTTTGGGAAAAGTGCGCTCGGGTAGAGGAAATCCGGGCCGCTGAAAAAATAGAACACCGGCGAGTCCGCGGTGCTGATTTCGCCGAGTCCGGCGGGAGCCCACTGACGGACTTTCGCCATTCGGAAATTCTCGCTCTCATCCCACGCCTTGCCGAGTTCCTTCGCGTGCTCCTTCCACCCGGGGACGAGGGCGAACGATCGCAGCGCCTCGCTCTCAGGTGGGAGGCCAGCGAGCCAGCGCGCGATGTCGTTGTCGTCCGGTGCTGGCGGCGGCTTCGCGAGTGTGGAGTCCTGTGCGAAGGCGCCGGAAAAGGTGAGGCAAAGCGTGGCGAAGAGGGCTGTGCGAAGCATGGGAAATGATAGCATTGAACGTCCAATATTGAACATCCAACAATCGGCACGAGAGCCTCAGCCGGTCTTCTGAAATTTGGAGCCCGTCATGCCGTATTGCGGACAATCCTGTCCGCATTGGCTGGCTGTGCGGAGAGGATTGTCCGCGCTACGCTACTTCTTTTCCGCGAGGATCAGCAGCGAGCTTGCGGGCTCGTGCTGGTAGCCGAAGCCGAACGGAAGCGGCAACGAGGGCGCGGCCTTGATCGCGGCGGCGAGTGCGGGCTCGTACTTGTTTTTGAAGAGACCAATCGGCGTGGGATTGCGGCCCCAGAATTTGAACGTCCAGCCGTCCTTCGGGAAACCGCGCATCGGGATGCCGCTCGGATCCTGCACGATCACGCTGCTGTGGGCGAGGATCCACTCGTTGATTTTGGTAAAGTAGGCCTCGTGCGGGAGGTAGCTCGCGGCCTTCAGCAGGCTGCGTCCGGTGCCGAGCGTCTCGCCAAATTTCAGGATGCCGCCGTGCTTCTTCAGGCCGTCGTTCGAGAGGTCGCCGGAGAAGTAATACAATGTTTGCTCCGGCTTGTCGCCGACATGGAATTTGATGCGCGCGCCCGGCGAACCCTTCGCGTCCGCCTCGCTCGACAGTGTGCCATTTTCATCGCACTTCACGAGGGTGACTTCGGTGACGTCCGCGCCGACGCGGGCGAGGATCATCTCGAGCACCGGGAGGATGCCGGGGATGTGGCGCTGCACGACGTCCTTCCGCAGATCGATCGTGCGGAAAAAGCTGAAGCCGAGGAGCGCGTCGAGCGACCTGCGGAAGACGGAGAGCGAGGAGCCGACTTCGCCTGCGGGGATGCGCAAGGGATTGGGCTGCGAGCCGACTGGCTCGATCGCGCAGAGCACGTAGGTCTTCGCATTCGGGTAGAGCGCGTGCGGGTAGAGAAAATCTGCGCCGCTGAAAAAATAGAATACTGGCGAGTCGGCCTTGTTGATCTCGCCAAGTGCATCGGGCGCCCATGTGCGAACCCTGCCGATGCGGCGCTTCTCACTCTGATCCCACGCGGCTTCGAGGCCCTTCGCGTGCGTCTTCCAGGAGGCGGATTCAGCGAGTTTTTTCAGCGCGTCGCCCTTCGGCTCGATGCCTCCGAGCCAGCGTGCGACATCCTCGTCCGCCGGCTTCTCGGCGGTCGCGGCGGGCGGCGAAGATTCTGCGGCTTTCGCAGGCTCTGCATCAGGCTTGGCGGCCGATTTTTTCGCAGCGGGTTTCTTTGCGGGAGCGTTTGCGTCCTGCGCGTCCGCGTGCGGGAGCAAGGCAAGCGCGGCGGTGAAAATGAGCGTCTTCGCAGCAGTGATGATGGGGGTGGAGAGGATGGTGGGCCTGTTGGCGTTCAGCATAGGGGCGCGCACGAATGCCCGGATGCGCAGGTGTAATCAAGCGCCATCATCTTCTCCCGCCGTGCTTTTCGGAAGACGCGTGCCGCGGGATCGGATTTCTCAATGCCGCGAGGTGTGCGTCCGGAGTAATTTTCAACACACATCCTAAGACGCGCGTCTTGCACCGGGTTGTCCCGGCAGTCAGCATTCATTCGTGTCAGCATTCATTCGTTGCGCATCACCGCCGGTGGTGCTAATCAACCTCAAACCGCAAACCGAATCACACCATGAGCATCCCATTCACTCCCGTCGTCGCCAACCTCATGGGGCCGCAAGGTCTCCTGATCCTCTTCGTGCTGCTCCTCCTTTTCGGGGCGAAGAAATTGCCCGAACTGGCCAAGGGCCTCGGTCAGGCCATCCGCGAATTCTCCAAGGCGAAGAACGAAGTCCACGACGAGATCATGCGCGAGGTGAACAACCCGACTCCGCCGCGCATCGAGACCCCGGCGCAGACCGCCTCGATCCCGCAGCCCGCAGGCACGCAGCCGACATCGGCCTCACAGCCCGCGCCCGCGCAGCACACCGAGACGCACGCCTGACCCTCGTTCTCAGATCGCTTTCACGAAAAGGCTCGCCCACACGGCGGGCCTTTTCTTTTCTCCCCGGAAATGAGATGCGCGTTCTCCCTGCTGCTGCTGTTCGCATTCGTCCCCGCGCTGCGTGCGGAGGAGCGTGATCCCGCGCAGGGCATCGTCTTTTGCAGCTACAATGTGAAGAACTACCTCGGCCCCGATCAGGCGTCCGCGGAGCGCAGGACGAAGCCGAAACCGGAAAAAGAAATCGAGGCGCTGATCAAGGTGATCGTGGAAATCCGGCCCGACATTCTCGGCGTCTGCGAAATGGGATCGCCTGCCGCGTTTGAGGACTTCAAGTCGCGCCTGGAAAAAGCGGGCCTCACTTTCAAGGATAGCGAATACGTCCAGGCCGAGGACGAGGATCGCCACCTCGCGCTGCTCAGCCGTTTCCCCATCGTGCACCGCGACTCCGCCGCGAAAGTGCGCTTCCCGCTCAATGGCACGCAGCAGTCCGTGAAGCGCGGATTCCTCGACGTGACCGTGCAGATCACACCGCGCTACGAATTGCGCTGCGTCGGCGCGCACTTGAAATCGAAGCTCCCAGCGCCCGAGGGCGAGGCGCTCATCCGCCGGCACGAGGCCGCGAAGCTGCGCGGGCATCTCGATGCGATCCTCAAGGAAACGCCCGTCGCGAATCTCCTCTGCTACGGCGATTTCAACGACGCGAAAAACCAGCCCATGTTCAGCGAGATCACCGGCGTGCGCGGCACGCCCGGCCACATGAGTGATCTCGCCGCGCGCGACGTGCACGGCGATCGCTGGACGCACCACTGGCCCGTCGCCGACGAGTATTCGCGCATAGACTACCTCTTCGCCTCACCCGGCCTGCTGCCCGAGGTGAAGCCCGAAACCGCGTCGGTCTATCGTTCCGATTTCTGGGAGATCGCGAGCGACCACCGCCCCGTGTTCGTGACCATCGTCCCCGTCGAAAAGCGGCGCTGAGGAAGGACAAGTAATACCATCGTTCAGAAATATGAAGACCTCTGAAGCGGGGCTTTGTCTTCGCTCACTGCGGTCCCTATTTTTCTGAAAAATGGTAGAAGAGCGGAGTCAAACGCGGAGGCACAGAGGTAAAAAGAGAGAGAAGCAGAGGAAGAACGGCAAAATACCCTCTGCGTAGCTCCCGGTCCTTCTCCGCGCCTCTGCGTTGAAAATGAAGTTTCGGCGTGCTTGCCGGGAGCAGCGCAAGCGGAACTGGCGATTCCAAAAAAATCCACGTTCATCCGTGCTCATCTGCGGTTCACCGTGTCCTTGCCAGCGCGCACGCAAGCTCAGAGGCTCCGCGGATGTTCCGCGCGCTCACAGCCCTCTTGCTTTTCTGCTCCGCAAATCTCCTCGCCGGCGACGCGCGCGAAGACTGGGCGGCGATCACCGCGCTCGATGCCGGGCCCGGTGTGACTGAAAAAAACACCGCCGCCGAACTCTACGCGCAGTCGCTCGCTCACACCGAGAAACAGGAGAAGGCCCTGCGCGCATTTCTCTCCGCGCACGCCGCGGATGCGAACGTCTTCGAGGCGCTGCTCCGCCTCGCGCGGGTGCTCGATCTCCGCTCGGAATTGAAGGCCGCGCCGCAGTCGCCCGAGGTGATCGGTCTCCTGGAAAAAGCCTCGCAGCTCGCGACCACCGCCTCGCGCCAGACGGAGTTTGAATTCGCAGTGCTTGCGCGGCGCATGCGCAAGTGGCGCAGCGCGCGCCCGCCGATCGAGGAGCGCCGCGCAGTTCTCGATCAGGCGCGGCAGTTCGAGTCCGGGCATCCCGGCGACCGCAGGACCGCGGCGCTGCTGGCCGAGATCGCATCACTCTTCGACTTCGACCCCGCGACGAAGGAGAGCCTCCTCCTGCGCGTAAAAAAACTCACAAAGGATCCCGAACTCACCGCGCAAATTGCCGACGATTTGCGCCGCCTCGGATTCCTCGGTAAACCGCTGCCGCTGCGCTTCACCGCGCTCGACGGCCGCCATGTGGACATGAAGGAGTGGCGCGGAAAAGTGGTCGGCATCGTATTCTTCGCGACATGGTCCGAGCCGTCGAAGACCGCGCTCCTCGATCTCCGGCGCGCAATCGAAGCCGCCGGTCCCGGCGCGGAGCTTGCAGCGATCAGCCTCGATGCGGAGCGCGACTCACTCGAAAATTTCCTCCGCGGAAAGGGCATCACGTATCCTGTGACGTGGGACGGCAAAGGCTGGGACAGCCCGCTCATGCGCGCCCTCGGAATCAACTCCGTGCCGACCACTTGGCTGCTCGACAAAAACGGCATCTTGCGCTCGCTCGACGCCCTTGAAGATCCCGAAGGGCAAATCCGAAAATTGCTCGGCGGAAAATGATCGCACGAGGGACGCTTGCGATGCCGTTGGATGTTGAGCGTTGGACGTTGGACGTTGAGCCCGCCGCAGGCACCTCCAAAATTCACGTCCACTGCCATGCATCGCCGGGTGCAATTCGCGTGCTTGCCCCGCGCCCCGCGGTGCGCTTCCTTCTCCGCCCTTCACAAACGAGACATGAAAAACGACGCATTCAAGACACTGAAGAATTTCGACCTCGGCAACGGGAAACAGGGAAACTTTTACAGCCTTCCCGCACTGGAAAAAGCAGGCGTCGGGCCGATCTCGAAACTGCCGATCTCGATCCGCATCGTGCTCGAAAGCGTGCTGCGCAACTGCGACGGCAAGCGTGTGCGCGAGGAGGATGTGAAGCTGCTCGCAAACTGGAATGCGAAGGCTCCGGCGCAGGTCGAGATCCCGTTCGTCGTCGCGCGTGTGGTGTTGCAGGACTTCACCGGCGTGCCGCTCCTTGTGGATCTCGCGGCGATGCGCAGCACAGTCTCGCGGCTCGGCCGTGACCCAAAAATGATCGAGCCGCTCGTGCCGGTGGATCTCGTCGTGGATCACTCGGTGCAGGTGGACTTCTTCGGCAGCGGCGACGCGCTGCAAAAAAATCTCGATCTTGAATTCAAGCGCAACCGCGAGCGTTACGAACTGCTCAAGTGGGGCCAGCAGGCGTTCAAGACCTTCGGCGTCGTCCCTCCCGGCATCGGCATCGTGCATCAAGTCAACTTGGAGTATCTCGCGAAGGGCGTCCTCCAGTCACCAGTCACCAGTCACCAGTCACCAGTTTTCTACCCCGACACGCTCGTCGGCACCGACTCGCACACGACGATGATCAACGGTCTCGGCGTCGTCGGATGGGGCGTCGGCGGCATCGAGGCGGAAGCCGGAATGCTCGGGCAGCCGGTCTATTTTCTGACGCCGGAAGTCGTCGGCGTGAACCTCACCGGCGCAGTGGCCGAGGGCGTCACCGCGACGGACGTGGTGCTGCACATCACGCAGATGCTCCGCAAGGCAAAGGTCGTCGGAAAATTTGTGGAGTTCTACGGCCCCGGCGCGAAGGCGCTCGCGGTCGTGGATCGCGCGACCATCGCCAACATGGCGCCCGAATACGGCGCGACGATGGGCTTCTTCCCGATTGACGAGGAGACCGTCGCCTACCTGCGCGGCACGGGCCGCAGCGACGAGCACTGCAAGACGTTCGAGAACTACTACAAGGCGCAAGGCCTGTGGGGCGTGCCAGCGAAGGGCGACATCGCATACAGCGTGGACCTCGATCTCGATCTCTCGACCGTCGTCCCCGGAGTCGCCGGCCCGAAGCGCCCGCAGGACCGCATCAACCTCAACGACCTCAAGAGCACGTTTGCGTCGCTCTTTTCCAAGACCGTGCCCGACGGTGGCTACGGAAAACCTGCGGACGATCTCGCATCGAAAAAGGTCGAACTCTCGCTCACGAGCGAAAATCCCACGCAGAACGGCGCGGCCACCATTCGCAACGGAAGCGTGCTCATCGCCGCGATCACGAGTTGCACGAACACGAGCAACCCGAGCGTGATGCTCGGCGCGGGACTGCTCGCGAAGAAGGCCGTCGAGCGTGGACTGAAAGTGAACCCTGCGGTGAAGTCTTCGCTCGGGCCCGGCTCGCGCGTCGTCACCGATTACCTGAACAAGACCGGCCTCTCGCAGTATCTCGACACGCTCGGTTTCCAGACCGTCGGCTATGGCTGCACGACGTGCATCGGCAACAGCGGCCCGCTGCATCCCGCCATCGAGGAAGCCGTGACAAAGAACGATCTCGTCGCCGCGAGCGTGCTCTCGGGCAACCGCAACTTCGAGGCGCGCGTGCATCAGAACATCAAGGCGAATTTCCTCATGTCGCCGCCGCTCGTCGTCGCATTCGCGCTCGCGGGCCGCGTGGACATTGATCTTTCGAGCGAGCCCATCGGCACCGGAAAAGACGGTGCGCCCGTTTTTCTCCGCGACATCTGGCCGAGCCAAAAGGAAATCCGCGACGTGATGAGCACCGCGCTCTCGCCGGAAATTTTCCGCAAGCTCTACACCGACTTCGCCTCGCAAAATCCGAAGTGGAACGAAATCCCCGGCACCGTCGGTGACGTGTTCGAGTGGAACAAGCAGAGCACGTACGTGCAGGAGCCGCCGTTCTTCACGGGGTTCGGAATGTCCGCAGGCAGCATCGGCGAGATCAAAGGCGCGCGCCCGCTCGGCATCTTTGGCGACAGCGTGACGACCGATCACATCTCGCCCGCAGGTGCGATCAAGAAGGCGTCGCCCGCCGGAAAATTCCTCACGGAAGCCGGTGTCGCATTTGAGGATTTCAACAGCTACGGCAGCCGCCGAGGCAACGATCGCATCATGACGCGCGGCACTTTCGCGAATGTGCGGATCAAGAACCTCATGTGCCCCGGCACCGAGGGCGGTGTGACGATGCACAACGGCACGCAGATGCCCATCTACGACGCCGCGATGAAATACGCGGAGACGAAAACACCGCTGATGATCTTCGCCGGCCAGGAATACGGCACCGGCAGCTCGCGCGACTGGGCCGCAAAAGGCACCGCGCTCCTCGGCGTGAAGGCCGTCGTCGCGCAAAGCTTTGAGCGAATCCACCGCAGCAACCTCTGCGGCATGGGCGTCCTCCCGCTGCAATTTCCCGAAGGCATGACCGCGCAGACGCTCAAGCTCGACGGCACCGAGACGTTCGACCTGCTCGGCCTCAGCGACGACATCAAGCCGATGAGCGACGTCACGCTCGTCATCCACCGCGCGAATGGCTCCGAGGAGAAAGTCACGCTCCGCAGCCGCATCGACACCGCGATAGAAGTCGAATACGTCCGCCACGGAGGCATCCTGCCATATGTGCTGAGGCAGTTGCTCGCGTGACCCTGCGTTCCGCGAAGCAGTGCAACACTGAGGTTCGCACATGAGCGCTGACGTGATCCGCGAGCGCTACGACGCGGTGCCGTACCGGCACGGCGCTGTTTCGGATTCACATCCTGCGCGCATAGGAGCGATCGCGCGGCTGCTCGGCATCCACGCCGCGCCGCCGGATCACTGCCGCGTGCTCGAACTCGGTTGCAGCGAAGGGATGAATCTGCTGCCTCTCGCCGAGCGGTTTCCGAAATCGGAATTCGTCGGCGTGGATTTTTCCGCGAAGCAGATCGCAGCCGCAGAGGCTGCGCGCGCGGCGTGCGGGATTGGGAACGCGCGCTTCGTCTGTGCCGACTTGCGCGCGTGGAAGCCGGAGGGCGCGTTCGATTACATCATCGCGCACTGCATCTATTCGTGGGTGCCTGCGGAGGTGCGCGACCGGCTTCTCGCGCTCTGCGCCGGGGCGCTCGCGCCAAATGGCGTCGCGTATGTGAGCTACAACACGCTTCCCGGCTGGGCGCTGCCGGGCGGTGTGCGGAAAATTTTGCTGCAAGAAATCAGCGCGCTCCCTTCGCCCGAGGCGCAGATGGCGCGCGCGGTGCAGGTGCTCGATTCGCTTGCGGAGTGCATGAAGGATCAGCCGGGTTCCTACGCCGCGAACTTGCGCGACACGATCGCGGACATGCGCGCAAAGCCGCCGGGCCTGCTCTTTCACGATGAACTCGCCGCGGTGAACGATCCCTGCACGTTCACCGAGTTTGCCACGCACGCGGTGCGGCACGGGCTGCACTACGTCGCCGAGGCGCACTACGCGACGATGCAGTCCGCGCTTCTTCCCGCGACGATGCATGCTGCGCTCGCTCCGCTGGACGCCGACTTCACGCGCACACAGCAATTCATGGATGTGCTTTTCCAGCGCTGGCTGCGCAACAGCCTGCTCAGCCGCGCGCCCGTCGCTCCGGAGCGCGTGATCCGTCCCGGCGTCATCGCCGACTGCGCGCTCGGCCTGCGCATGACGGTGGACGCGGGCCTGAACGATCTCACGCCGGGCCGCGCGATGCGGCTCACCGGTACGCACGGCCTAGTGCTGGAGGCGCGCGACTCCGTGGAAAAGGCGGCGCTCTCGCTGCTCACGGGCGCGTTTCCGTCGCGGGTGCCATTTCCCGCGCTGTGCGCGCGGGTGAGCCAGTCGCTCGCCGAGGCCGGGCTGCCGTGCATCCGGGATTTCACCGCGCTGCACCAATTCCTGCACCGGCTATTCGCGCTCGATGTTCTCGATGTCGTGCTGTGCGGCGACGGCGATTGGCTTGCGACCAGATCGCAGCCCGGCATCAGCGCGCTCATGCGGCATCAGGCCGCAAACGATCTCCCGCTCACAAACCGCTGGCACGAGCCCGTCGCGCTCACGCCCGAGGGAAAGCGCGCACTAATCGATCCTGCAAATCACCCCGATCCGATCGCGCTGATGCGCGCGGGATTGCTCACCTGATCGTAGCCGCCTCCTGCTGGCGGCGGCTACTTGCGTTTTGCTCCGAGCACCGCTTCGATTTTTCCAAGCGGCAGGGTGTTCACGACATCATGGCGCGTGAGCCAGCCCTTGCGCGCGATGCCGACTCCGAATTTCAAAAACTGAAGCTGCGAGGTGTGGTGCGCGTCCGGGTTGATTGCGCACTTCACGCCTTTTGATTTCGCGAGCGGCCACCAGCGCCAGTCCATGTCGAGGCGGCGCGGGTTTGCGTTGATCTCGATGATCGTGCCGGTCGCGGCGGCGGCCTCGATGATCGCGGCGTGGTCCACTGCATAGCCGTCGCGCATGAGCAGCAGGCGCCCTGTGACATGGCCGAGCATGGTCACGTGTTTGTTTTCCATCGCGCGGATGATGCGCTTCGTCATCTCTGCCTCCGAGAGGTTGAAGACGTTATGGACGCTCGCGACGGTGTAATCGAGCTGCGCGAGAATCTCGTCGTCGAAGTCGAGCGTGCCGTCCTTGTGGATGTCCACCTCGCTGCCGGTGAAGATGCGGAAGTCCGGGCCGAGTTCTTCGTTCAGCTTTTGAATTTCCTTCACCTGCGCGAGCAGCCTTTTCTCATCGAGGCCGTGCGCTTGGAAGGATGCCTTCGAGTGATCCGCGATGCCGAGATATTGCAGGCCGAGTTCCATCGCCGCGTCCGCCATCTCGCGCAGCGAATTGCGTCCGTCGCTCTCAGTCGTGTGGTTGTGGAAAGTGCCGCGCAGATTTTCCACCTCGACGAGCTTCGGAAGCGTGTGCTCCTCGGCGGCCTTGAATTCGCCCATGTTCTCGCGCAATTCCGGCTCGATGAAATCGAGCCCGAGCGCGCGGTAGAGGTCGGCCTCCTCGCGGATTTCCGGCACGGGCTGCGGCTTCGTCTTCGGTTCATCGAGCGGCCCGAGTCGGTATTCGTTCAGCGTCCAGCCGCGTGCGAGGGCGCGCTGCCGCATCACGATGTTGTGCTCCTTCGATCCGGTGAAATAGTTCATCGCGAAAGGAAACTCCTCGTCCTTCACCACGCGCAGGTCCGCCTGGATGCCGCTGTGCCAGCGCACGGAGGATTTCGTCTCACCGTGCGCGATCACGCTCTCTACGAATTCGTGCCCGACAAAATCCTCGCTCACGATCTTCGGCTCGCGCGTGGAGACGAGGAAGTCGAGGTCGCCGCACGTCTCGCGCCGGCGCCGGAAGCTCCCGCACGCCGCGACGCGGATCACTTCGGGGTGCGAGCGCAGGTCGTCGAGCATCCGCTCCGCATCCGCCGCGATATCGCCCATTCGGAAACGCCCCGCGTGCTTCTTCCGATCCTCGATGCCTTTCAAAATGTTTGCCGCAGTCTTTTCACCAAAGCCTTTCAGCCCGGCCACGCGGCCGTCGCGGCAGCCTTTCTCCAATTCCTCCACCGTCGTAATCCCCAGCTCCTTCCACACCGCGTGGATTTTCTTCGGCCCCATGCCGCTGATGTCAAACATCTCGAAAAGCCCCGGCGGGAATTCGGCCTTGAGGTTCGTGTGGTAGTCGAGCGTGCCCGTCGTCACGAGCGTCGTGATCTTCTCTGCGATGGCGCTGCCTATGCCTTCGATGTCGCCGAGCGTCCCGGCCTCGGCAGCCTGCCGGAGATTTCCCGCGAAAGTTTCGATCGCGCGTGTGGCATTGCGATACGCGCGAATCTTGAACGGATTCTCGCCCTTCAGCTCGAGCATCATCGCGATTTCTTCGAGCGTGTCGGCGACTTGGTCTTTGGAAACTTCCGGCATAAGCCGGGACGCTAAGTGCAGGGGAATCGGGCGGCAAGCGTGTCTCCGGGGAGCGCGGGCTGCCTGTGCTCCACGATGCTTCCTGCACTGCCACACTGCTGAGCATTGCGACAAAATACTTCGATGAGAGGTCGCGCGTTTGCGACGCACGGATGCAGCATTGAACCGCGTGCCGATGTTCCATTTGCTCGCGCCATGAACGTGCCCCTCGTGCAGCTTCCGCTTTCGTTTCTCGGATTCGCATCCGTCGCGTTCATCGCATCACTCCCATCTGCGAACGT
>BJFP01000079.1 GCA_014189875.1 Verrucomicrobiota bacterium
GCCTCCAGCCAGTCGTCCATGTCATGGCCCTCGGCGCGTCCCCGCTGCTCCCAGATGAGATAGGCGAAAGTCGCCACTTCATCATGCGGGGGCTTGCTGCCATTCGATCCGTTGGTCAGGAGTTTGGTATCCGTGGGTTTCTGGTCTGTCTTCTTCGTTTTCATGGGCGGATTTGATTTCGGTTGGTTCGGAAAAAAGCAGCGCCGTGCCGGCTTCGATCAGGCGGCGAGCGGAAGGACGAGCTTTTCACGGTAGAGCGTCGGGGATTCGCCAACCAGCTTGCGGAAAACACGGTTGAAGTGGGTGAGCGACTGGAAGCCGGATTTGAAAGCAATTTCGCTGATGCGCAGGCGGGGATTCAGCAGCAACTCGGCGGCCTTCTCAATGCGGAGCCGGGAGACATGTTCGGTGAAGGTCGCTCCGGTGTGTCGCCTAAAGAGCTTGCAGATGGTGAAACTGCTCACGCAGGCGGCTTTTGCGGTATCGGCGAGGGTGATGTCCTCGTGGAGATGCTGGCGGATGTATTCCTTCGCGCGGACGACAGCGAGGGGCTCGATATTAGCTTGGCGGACGGCAATCTGGTTGGCCTTCATGACGAGGTGCTCCGCGAAGATCCGGAGCAGGCGGGTGGCCGAGAGCAACTGATTGTGCGGCATGACGCGCGTGGCCATGTACGCTTCGCGCACCTTGCCTGGGTCGAGATTGAGCCCCATGCGTCTCATGGTCGCGGCAGCCTTGCGGAATTGCGCAGCGTCCGGCTGCTGTGTGAACACTTGGCCAGTCCTGAGAAAGCCGATGGTCTTCTGCCCGAGCTTCAGCGGGACTGCGGCCTCGGTGAGGCCGAAGTGGCATTTGGCGGTCACCACTCGGTCGGTGGCCGCGGATGCGATCTTTTCCTGCATTCGGAGGCAGCCGGCGCAAGTGGGGTTCCGCGTGCCCATCAGCGCGCAAAAGGAATTCTCCCGTGCTTTTCCCCGGAATGGCGGCTCCCAGGTTTCGCTGCCGCACAGCGCGATCGGGAGGCCGGTGGCGTCGCTATAGGCGCGCTCGTAGTCGCGATAGATTTCGGACCTCCTGAGTGCATCCAGCAGCGTGGTGTCGTTGTTCATGGGATTGTTGAATCGCTCGGATGGTATGCGGCGGCAGTCCGCCCGCCTATTGGGAGCGGTGCTGATGAGCGGGTCGGCAAGTTCCTATGTGCACTCAGAGTTTTTCCTATGCGGCCATGCCAAACCGTGCGGGGCTTTCGGTGAATCACCGACACCGCGCGGCTGCGCTCCCGGTTCCCGATTGGCCCGCCTCCTGCCCAGACGGTGCGAAAAGTCGCGGAGGCCGGAAGACGGGCGTCCTCGCCTGTGATGGCCGACAGGCTTCCTGCCTGTCGGCTCCATGCACGGCAGGCCGGAGGCCCGCCTGCCATCACAGCCGGGACTGCTGTTTTCCGCCGCACGCGGACTTTTCACACAGTCTCGTCCGTCGGCGGCTACGGAATCACGCGATGATTTCGCTCACCACTTCACCATGTACATCCGTGAGCCGGAAATCGCGGCCTGCGTGGCGGTAGGTGAATTTCTCGTGGTCGAAGCCGAGGAGCTTCAGGATTGTCGCGTGCAGGTCGTGGATGTGGACGGGTTTTTCCACGGCCTTGAATCCGAACTCGTCGGTCGCTCCGTGAACGTGGCCGCCCTTCACGCCGCCGCCGGCCATCCAGAGCGTGAAGCCGTGGTGGTTGTGGTCGCGTCCGTTTTTCACGCCCGCGTTGTTTGAGCCGGGCGTGGAAATCTCGACGGTGGGCGTGCGTCCGAATTCGCCGGAACAGATGATGAGCGTGTCCTTCAGCATGTCGCGCTGCTTGAGGTCGGCGAGGAGTGCGGCGATGCCCTGGTCGCATTCGCCCGCGAGCTTGCGGTGGTTTTTCTCGATCTCGTCGTGGCTGTCCCACGGCTGTCCGTCGCCGTGCCAGACCTGCACGAAGCGCACGCCTTTTTCGAGGAGCCTGCGCGCGATGAGGAACTGCTCGGCCTGCCGGCCGGGGCCGTACATCTCGCGGATTTTCTCCGGCTCGCGGCCGATGTCGAATGCGTCGCTCGCGTCCATCTGCATGCGGTACGCACGTTCGAAGGACTGGATGCGCGCCTCGAGTTGCGCGTCCTTCGCACGCTTGGCGAGGTGCTCGGCGTTCAGCCTTTGCAGGAGGTCGAGCTGCGCGCGCTGCTCGGGGAGCGTCACGCGTTTGTTCTGAATGTTTTCGATGAGTTCCTCGATGGTCTTCTTGCGCGTGTCCACGTAGGTGCCCTGGAAAATTCCCGGTAGGAATCCGCTCTGCCAGTTCTGCGATTCCTGGATCGGGTAGCCGGGACAGAGCGAGACGAAGCCTGGGAGGTTTTGGTTTTCCGTGCCGAGGCCATACGTGATCCACGATCCCATGCTCGGACGTGGGAGGCGCGAGTCGCCGCAGTTCATCAGCAGAAGCGACGGCTCGTGGTTCGGCACATCGGCGTGCATTGAGCGGATGAAGCACATGTCGTCCACATGCGCGGCGGTTTTTGCAAAAAGCTCGCTGACCTCGATGCCGCTCTTGCCGTATTTTTTGAACGAGAACGGCGAGCGGAATGCCGTGGTCGTCTTGCGCTCGGTCGGCAGCTTGCTCGGGATTTCCTTGCCGTGCCATTGGTCGAGCGCGGGCTTCGGATCAAAGGTGTCCACCTGCGACGCGCCGCCGTTCAGAAAAATGTGGATGACGCGCTTTGCCGTCGGCGCGAAGTGCCACGGCTTGCGCGCGGCGAGGGGATTCGTGCTGGAGATTTGTTCCGCCGCAGTCGCGCCGTCCGGGCCGAAGATGCCGCGCTCGCCGAAAATCCCGCCGAGCGCGAGCATGCCCATGCCCATGCCGGAGCGGCGCACGAAATCGCGGCGGGTGAGCAGGAGGTGTTCGGTCGGCGTGGTGTGGTGATTCATCGTTGGCGTGCGGAATCTATCCGCAGTGTCGCGGCGAGCTTATGTGCAATCGGAGATTTTTCCAACGGCGAGCGCAGGTCTCGCACCTGCGGAAAGGCAGGGTGGGGGAGATACCTTGACGATAGTGCTCCGCGCAGCAACGCCTTCGAAGTGCGTGACCGGATCCAGTATCAACTGACAGAGAGCAGGACCGCGTGTCTCGGGTACGGTGGGCGTCCCGCCTGCCGTATCTCGCGTCCCGCGGAATGCACCCGGGCGTCGAGCGGAGTTCATTCACAAGCTGACCTCCGCCGGGTGCGACGCAGGATGCGTCGCAGGGCAGGCGCAATGATTTCACAAGTCCATCCTTCCGTGCTTTTCTGTGAAGCCCGTTGTGTTTCTGCTGTGTCATCTGTGGGATTTTGCAGAAAGTGGGATTTTGCAGAAAACGCGAGTGATGGCCGGAATCCGTCCCCGCGTACGCCGGCAAGTGGCCCGGCCTCATCCGTGAGATGGCGCCAAGGTCACGGCTCACGTCCGTGCAGGAGCGCGCCGTGCTCGCCTACGTCCTCGCCGCCGAGCACGCGCAGTGAACCGGTGCGCGAAATTGTCGTCCGCATCTCGCGATGACGGGCATTTCCAAATGCGCGGACTGTGACTATGCTGCACGGTTCCTGAACCCATGATCGCTTTTCCCAACAAAAGTCAGACCGGCACCCGGCGCGTGTGCGGCCCTGGCTCTTCTCCCCGAGCGTGATGACCCTTGATGATCTCGGATGGAATGCGGAATTTGAGCGGGAGTTCGCTCCGTACCACGCCGAGGGATTGAAGCCCGCGCGGCTGATCCGCGACAACAAGATCACCTACGGCGCGCTGCTCGCGGACGGCGAGGAACTCGAAGTGACGATGAGCGGCAAGGTGTATCACGACGCGGAGACGGATGCCGAGCTTCCCGCCGTCGGCGACTGGGTCGCGCTCGATCTCGGTGGCGAGGCCGGCGAGACGATGATCCGTGCGCGGCTCGCACGGCAGACTTGCCTCTCGCGGAAAATGTCCGGGCGCAGCACCGAGGAGCAGGTCATCGCGGCGAATGTGGATGTTGTCGCAGTCGTCACGGATGCGGGGCCGGATTTCAGCCTGCGCAGGATGGAGCGCTACTTTGCGATCATCGCGAAGAGCCGCGCGAAGGCCGTCGTGCTCGTGAACAAAGCCGACCTTTTTTCCGAGGAAAAAAACAGCGGGGCCGCGGATGCAATCCGCGCGCTGAATCCCGAGGCCGACATCCACATCACGAGCGCGGCGAAAGGCACGAGCCTCAAGGTGTTGAAAAAATATCTGCGGCGCGGCGTCTCTCTCACGCTCGTGGGATCGAGCGGCGTGGGAAAGTCGTCCATCGTCAACCGCATCCTCGGCGACGAATACCAGTGGACCGACGAGGTGAACGAGACCACCGGCAAAGGCCGGCACAGCACGACTGCGCGCGAGCTGTTTGTCCTGCGTGGCGGCGGCATCTTGATTGACAATCCCGGCATCCGCGAAGTCCACATGTGGACGGACGAGGCGACGCTGCGCGAGCGCTTCTACGACATCTCGGAACTCGCGGAGCAGTGCAAATTTCATGACTGCAAACACGGCACCGACGCGGGCTGTGCCGTCCGCGCCGCGCTGGCCGCGGGGAAGATGAACGCGTCGCGCTTCGAGGGATTTCAGAAGCTCGAAGTGGAAATCGAAGCGCTGCGCCTCAGCCGGAAGAAACGAGCGATGACCGGCGAACGCGTCGCACGCCGCGAGCAGCAGAAAAAGGCGCGGAGATTCACCGAGCGCGCCGGCCGCGACAACGATCACGAGCCCCGCTGGCGGGGCGAACGCTGAGTGGGGCACCCATGGAGCACCGGCGTCCCCGCCGGCCGCCCGCACACGCCGCGGGCGCACCTTTTCGCCCCGCACTTGCAACGAGAGAAAGAAGTGAGTCTGCGTTTCGTGCATGCCCACCACCGGTACCGGGGGCACTCCGCGCGTCTCAGCGCGCGACTTTCAAATACATCTCCAGCCGGCACTCAAATCCCCCAAGATCAACGCTCCGCCGCGACTGAAGCTTCAGCGAAGGCTCGGGGCTGTCCATGCGGAACGGATTCGTGAACACGAGCCGCCCGCCGGGTGCGAGCAGGTTCGCGGCGACGGCAAAGATGTCCTCGAAAAGCCCGCGAAGATTGCGAATCGGCACACGCCTGCCCAGCGGCGGGTTGCTGATGATCAGCGTGAGGCTGCGCGGCGGCAGTTCTTCGAGATCGCCGAAATCCCGGAAGTCGCACCGCCGGAACCGCGTCGTGGCCGTGCCAAGCTGCGCAGCGGAAAAATTCCGACCTGCGATCGCAATCGCCTCGGCACTGAGATCGCTGCCGAACACGCGCTTCACTCCGCCGAGCCGCGCACGCTCGATCAGCTCCAGGCCGGAGCCGCAGAACGGATCCCACACGCTCTCATTTTCCTGCGGCCCGGCGAGTCGCGCCATGCACGCGGCAAGCGGCGGATGCGACGCGGCGGGCACGTCGTCGAGCCGGTACGCGTGCCGTGGATCGGGCGAGATGCGCGGACGCAGCTCTACAGTTTCGCCGTCCGCAGCCGGATGAATGTCCACCGCCCACGGAGCCTCACGCGCATCATTTAGAATCTGCGGGCATAGCGCGTACGCGCGGCTCGCGATCTCCCGCACCGCCGCGCGCTGATGGCCCTTCGCGACAAATTCGAGACGGTAGCGGATCGCGCCGCTCGTGAGAGCGCCGAACAGCCGCTGCGACAAGGGCGATGCGATGACGGATGCAAACGCATCCGCCGGGGCGCTTGCACCGCTGGACTTCACGACGCCGAGTACGAAGCCCACGCTGCCGAAGCAGCGAAGCGCAAAAATATCCGACAGCGTGAATGGTGCGCGTGCCTCGATCGCGACGAGCCCCGGCTCCACTTCGAGAACCGAAAATTTCCCCTGCGCCGCAATTTCATCGCGCACGATCTCTTCGAGCCCGGTGCGTCCGCGCAGGTGGATGCGCAACCCGCCGAAATCCGCGATCTTCGCATCGAGGCGGACCGCGCTTGGATTCCGGCTGCGCGCGACGCTCGCCTTCACCTTCTGCTCCGTCTGCGCGCCGAGCGCGCCGGTCTCCGCCAGCGCTTCTAGCGTCGCCTCACCGCCGATCTTGTCGAGCGTGCGGCCAAGAAATTTCTTCTCCCGTTCGCCCGCGCCCGTGCGCAGCAGCGCGAGAAGCTCCGCCTCGTCGCCTGCGCCCGCTCCGATTTTCGGCAGTGCCGCCATCGCGTAACGGCGGATCTTTTCTTCGGGATCGTGCAGCAGCCCGCGCAGCCATGCGCGGACCTCGTCGCGCTGCTCGGCAGGCCCAGACTCAGGAAAGACCACGCCGACCGCGCGCACGACGGAAACGCGCTCGAACCGTTCGCGCGCCGGTGCACGATCGAACCGCTGCACCTCGTCCTTCCAAAGCTGTTCCCACGGCAGCGCGCGGAGTTCCCGGTAAAGTTCCTTGGTCGTGTTTGCGCTTTTCATGCGGCACTAGGGCCACGACTTGCCGATTGCGCAATTCGAGAAAAAAAGGAGCACCGGTTTGCAACCTGTGCTGCGTGCTACGATGTGACGCCGAGCAATCCGCGCGTGAACTGGAAATCCACGAAGCCCTGCGCGCTGGCTGCTGCGGTGCGCTCGCCGCCCGCGACGTCTGCGAGAAGTCTTTCCAGCGCGGCCTGATCGCTGGCCGCTTCGCCGCTGAGAAAAAAATCAATGTCATCGGCGGCGATTGCTGCGCGCTGCGAGGATTCGGCGACCTGGATCACCGCGAGCATCGGGTGCCCCTGCCGCGCGTGCCCGCTCACGATCGTGAGCAAGAGGTGCGCGCCGCACGCCCCGATGCCGGTGAGATTTTCGACCCAGTGATCGGTCTCGCTCGCGACGATGTGCAAGCCCGGCTGCGCGAGCGGCTGGCCGTATGCGAGCGTGGGGTGGGGGACAATCGGACCGAGCACACCGTCGCGAAAGACTGCGTTCGCAAGCAGAGGATCGCTTTCTGGAATCAGCACCGAGCCGCCCAGCGCGACAATCGTGCGGGCGACCGATGCAAACGCGCTCGCCGTCCCATCACTGACTGGTGCGGCGGTCATGAGGCCGACCGCAAGCGCGCCGAGATTGGCCGCGACCGGTGCAGCGGGCGCGAGCGATTCCAGCCTTTCGGTGAACCAGCCTTCGATCTTGTCGAGCGCCTTCGCGATGCCGCCGTCGAGCTGCACGCTCGCCCAGCCGAAGCGATCCGCGGGCAGGTCGGCGGACTTGAGTTCATGGTGCATCACGTCGTTCGTGATCTTTTCGCAACCGTGTTCGAGCAGCAGCGCGGCAGCGACATTCGGATGCGTGAGGTAGCCGCGGTAGGAGCGCCCGAGCATCTGGAAAAGCGCCTCGCCGGAGGAGCCGCATGCCTCGGTGTGCGCGAGCGCGACGAAGCGGGAGATTCCCTGCCCGTGGCCGATCTGTTTTTCGTTTAGGCGATCGGCGGCGAGCCGTGAAATCTGCGAGGAGCACAGGCTCGTCGGCAGCACGAGGCCGATCCGCTCGGTCGCGAAACCGGTCTCGGTTCGGAAAATTTTCACCGGCTCGATTTCTTGATCCGCAGCACGCGACGCATCGGCTCGCAGTAGTGGAATGCCATCCGGCGCGACACGCGCGCGCAGTTCGGCGAGGCGCGACGTGTCGGTCTGCGCCCAGTTCCGCCAGAGCGAGACCTGCGAGTGGCCTGCGTGCTCGCCTTTTGTCTTGCGGCCCGATGCGGTCGCGAGCGTGAGCTCGAAGGCCTCCGCCGCAAGCGCGTCCATCGGCTCGCCGTCGAGGTAGCGCCCGGCATTGATGTCCATCTCATGGATGAGCAGCTCGTGCCGCCGCGTGGTCGTCGTGATCTTGAGCGTGGGCACGAACGGAAAATTCGTGACCGAGCCGTTGCCCGTGACGAAGAGGATCAGGTTGCAGCCGGATGCGACCTGGCCGGCGATGCCTTCGAGATCGTTGCCGGGACCGTTCATGAAAACGAATCCGGGCGCGGCGATGTCGCGCAGCGGCTCGGCGTATTCGATGATCGTGTCGAGCCGTGTGCGCGGATCCTTTTTATGCACCGCGCCGACGGATTTCAGCGCGATGTTGTAGAGGCCGCGGAACTTGTTTCCGCCGCTCGGGTTGCTCTCGGGAGTGATGCCGTGCCACGAGAGATACGCCCTGAAATTTTCGATGGCACCGAGAAATGCGCGCGCCGTAGCGAGGTCGCGCACATTGCGCAGGATGTAAGCCTCCGCGCCCACGACCTCGTCGGTCTCGGTGAGCACGCCGGTGCCGCCGTGCCGGATGAGTTCGTGGACGATGCTGCCCGCGAGCGGATTTCCCGAGACGCCGGAGAATGCGTCCGAGCCGCCGCACTGGAGCGCGATGCGAAGTTCGCTCGCCGGCTCATCCGTGCGCCGCTGCGCGGAGACTTTCGGCAGCCAGCCGCGCACGATGCGCGCGCCCCCGGCGAGACCGGCGGCAAGTCCGCCACGCAGCGAGAGAAATTCATGCGGCACGTCCGCGAGCGGGTAGTCGTGCTCCAGCATGAATGCGCGCAGCCGCGCATTCGTGATCGGTTCCACGCCGTAGTCGAGTGCGAGCACCGCGCCGACATTTGGATGCACCATGAAGCCCGCGAGTGCGCGCAGTACTTCGGCGGCATTGTGAGGCTCGCCTGTGCCGCCGCCCTCGGTGTGTGCGATGGCGACGATGCCATCGAGCCCGGGATGCACGCGCGCGAGCGGCTGGAGCTGCGCGGCGAGCTGGCGCGCGAAGCTCGCGGTGCGCGAAGTGGTGCCGAGGATGACGATGAAATTACGCGTGCCGACACCGCGCCGCCCAGAACGCCGGAAGCCGGAAAATGTCGCGCGCGTCTCCACGAAGTCCACGGCGGCTCCGGCGCGGAAACTTTTTTCATCGAGGTCGAATGGTGCGAGCACGTCGGAAAAATTCGGCTGGTCGGGAAGCCGTGCGCCGTCGAGTTGCCGCATGGCGAGTGCCTCCAGCATGGACTGGTTGCAGACGTATCCGCCCGCCGGGATGTCCATGAGCGCGAGGCCGAAAGGCAGCCCCCACGAGAGCAGCGGCGCGCCAGCGGCGACCGGCTGCACCGCAAAGCGGTGGCCTTCGAGAACCGTGTGCCCGATCACGCACGCCGCGCCAACCAGCGTGACCGCCGTGCCAGCCTCGATGCGGCGCGTGGCGATGGCGACATTGTCGCCGGGCGCGGGAAGCCTCGCGATCTCGTCGAGTGAAACTGGAGCGGACGTGTTCGGATGTCGGATCATTTTTGTCTGCGTGCGGTCCAGACAATCGGCTCCACCGGCCCGGGAAGAAAGGCGGAAATGGAGCCCGTCCTCCTTTTCCCGCAGCAGGATCCACGCATCAAAATCTGAGTAATTCCGAGGCACCGAACCCACGGGCGCTGTGGTGAAAATGTGGGAAGCGCTTCCAGCCGATCCTACATTGCCGCCGCACGAACGCCGCGCAGTTCGAGCTGCGCGTCCACGCGTCCGTTCCATTCGTTGCGCGAGACGGTGTAGGCGATGTCCCACGGGAGCGGCGGGAGGATTTCCTCGGCAGCATTCCACCACACGCCGCGGCATTGGGCGCGGATTGCGCCGCCTTCTGCGCGGGCGTGGCGGAAATTGAACGACCAGTGCTTGTCCTTCATCATGCGCGGTTCGCCGGAGAGCGTGACGCCGCGCGTGAAGAACACGGGCTGGTGGTTTGCGGTGCCGAATGGCTGGAGCGCGTCGTGCTCGTCGAGGAGGTTCAGATTCACCTCCGCGAGACGCAGCTCGGCGTCGAGGCGCAGCGCGCGCTGCAAATTTTCCGGCGCGATCATCTCGCGCGCGGCCTGCGCAAAGGTCTCGCGGAATGCGGCGAAATTCTCCTGTCGCATCGTCAGCCCGGCGGCCATCTCGTGTCCGCCGAATTTTTCCAGCAGCGGTGCGCAGCGCGTGAGCGCGGCGACGAGTGAGAAGCCTTCGATGCTGCGTCCGCTGCCCTTGCCGATGCCCATGGCGTCGAAGCCGATCACAAATGTCGGGCGGTGATAGCGCCGCAGCAGCCGCGATGCGACGATGCCGACGACGCCGGGATGCCAGCCCGCGTCGCCGACGACGATGGCCGCGTCGCCCGCGGGATCGTATGCGCCGATGATTTGCGCGCCCGCCTTGCCGAGCACTTCGTCCTCGATGGCGCGGCGTTCGCGGTTCTGCTGATCGAGCGAACGCGCGAGCGATTGCGCGCGGGCCGGATCATCGGTGAGCAGCAGTTCCAGCGCGGCGGTGGCGGAGTCGAGTCGGCCTGCCGCATTCAGCCGCGGTCCGATGCCGAAGCCGATATCCACCGCGCGGAGTGGCGCGCGCAGGCCCGCGACTTCGACCAGTGCGCGCACGCCCGGCCAGCGCGACTGCGGGATGCGATCGAGTCCGGCGCGGACGAAGATGCGGTTCTCCTCCACGAGCGGCACCACGTCGGCGACCGTACCGATGGCGGCAAGGTCGAGCAGGTCCTTGATGTCGAAGCCCGCGATGGGCTGCCGTTTCAGCAGCGCGTGCGCGACTTTGAATGCGATGCCGGCGCTGCACAGGTATTCAAATGCGGAATGCGGAGTGCGGAGTGCGGAGTGGTTCGCCGCGTCGTTTGCGCCTTCTTCATTCCGCACTCCACGTTTCGCACTCCGCACTTTCGGATTCACGATGGCCACTGCGGGTGGCATCTCGTCCTTCGGTTCGTGGTGATCGAGGACGATCACATCCACGCCTGACTCGCGCAGGTGCGAAATTTCCGCGACGGAAGTTGTGCCGCAGTCCACTGCGATGAGCAGTTGCGGACGGTGCTCCTCGACACACCGTGCGACGCCATCCGCAGAGAGGCCGTAGCCTTCATCCACACGATGCGGCAAAAATGTCGCGACCTCCGCGCCGTACGCGCGCAGCAGTCGCGTGAGCAGCGTGAGCGAAGTCACGCCATCCACATCGTAGTCGCCGTAGAGCACGATGCGCTCGCGCTTTTCCACCGCAGCAAGGATGCGCGCCGTCGCGGCATCCATTTCCGGCAGGAGAAAAGGATCGCTCAACGTGCGCAGCATGGGTTTGAGAAATTTCGCTGCGACCTCTGGCTCCGAGAGTCCGCGCCGCACGAGAATTTCCGCAGCCCACGGCGCAATCCGCGCATCATTCACGAGCCGCGCGACCGCCGTTCCATCCTCGCGCGCTGGCAAAATCCAACGGATGCCGGTGCTCACGGATGGGGGTGATGATTTGAGTTGCTCGGCACGCGTGCAGTCTGCGGGGTCGCCAGTCGCACAGTCAACCGCGCGGCATGTACGGTATCGCGCGACCTGCTTCACCCGCCGCCGAGCCTGCGGCGAATCCACGCGGGATCGCGTCGCAGATCGAGCACCGCGTAGATGCGGATCATCTCCTCCTCAATGAGGTAGTAGATGCCGAAAGGAAACCGCTTCGAGAGCGCCCGGTGAAAACCAAATTCGTGCGGATGGATGCCTGCAAAGAGGATCAGCGAATCAATGTCGGCGGCCAGTGCCGCGGCGAAATAATCGCCCACGCCGGGCTTCTGCCGTTCGTAAAACTCCCGTCCGTCGCGAAGGTCCTCCTCCGCTTCTTCCAGAACCTGAATCCTCATTGGGTCTTCCGCAGCAGCCGCTCCTTCACATTTGACCAGTCGTGAAATTCCGCTTCGCCACTCGCAACCCGTGCCGCCCGTGCTGCGAGGACTTCGCCATGCCATGCGGGTGATTTCACTCCCTCGGCGGAATGGCAGAGGTCGTCCCAGAGTTCTTCCATCGCGCGGAGCTTGTCAGCTTGGCTCATTTCGCTGAGTGGCAAAGTGGTTGCGGTGCTCATGGCCGGAAGCTATCGGGCCAGCCTGCGCTTCGCAAGGCCGGGCAAAACAGCGGTGATGTTTGCGTATTCATTTTGCCACGCCTCACCTCACGCCCCGTCCCACCGTGTTCAGACAGCGCGTGACGAGCGCGGTCCAGCCGGTCTGGTGGCTGGCGCCGAGGCCGCGGCCGGTGTCCCCGTCGAAATATTCGTGGAACCACACGAGGTCGCGCCAGTGCGGGTCGTGGGCGAGCTTTTCGGCGAGCGCATCGTCGCCGTGGCAGGGGCGGCGTCCGCTTTTGTCCGGGAGAAAAAGGTGCGTGGTGCGGCGGGCGAGTTCCGTGGAAATTTGCGAGAGGTTCAGCATATGGCCGGAGCCGGTGGGGAATTCGAGATGCACGGCGTCGCCGTAGAAATGGTGGTAGCGCTCGAGCGCTTCGAGCATGAGGTAGTTCAGCGGGAACCACACGGGGCCGCGCCAGTTTGAGTTGCCGCCCCACATGCCGTCGGTGCTCTCGCCGGGCTCGTATTGGATGCACACGTGACTGCCGCCTGCGAAGTGGCAGAACTCCGCCTCGCGGTGCGCGCGCGACAGCGATCGGATGCCATGCGGCGAGAGAAATTCCGATTCGTCGAGCATCCGCCGCAGCACGCGCAGGAGGCGCTCCTTGCTCGGGATCGCGAGCAGACGGAGTTCCGCACCGTCGTGCCCGGTGCGTTCCATGTAGCTTGCGTGCTGCGCGATTTCGGGGCGGTTGTCCAAAAACCAGCGCATCCGTTTCCGAAAGCCGGGGAGATTGCGGATGGCTTCCTGATCGAGCACTTCGACGGCGAGCAGCGGGACGAGGCCGACCATCGAGCGCACTTTCAGCGCTGCTGACTCGCCGCCTGCATGGCGGATGTGATCGTAGTAGAAGCCGTCGTACTCGTCCCACAGGCCGGTGCCGCCGAGCGTGTTCATCGCCTCGGCGATGGCGACGAAGTGCTCGAAAAATTTGCTCGCGATGTCCTCGTAGGCGGGGCGTGAGCGGGCGAGTTCGAGCGACATCGAGAGCATCGTGACGCAGTAAAATGCCATCCACGCGGTGCCGTCGGCCTGCTCGAGCGAGCTGCCGTCGGGCAGCGGACGCGAGCGGTCGAAGAGGCCGATATTGTCCATGCCGAGGAAGCCGCCGCCGAAGATGTGTCGGCCCTGGGCGTCCTTGCGGTTCACCCACCAGGTGAAATTGATGAGCAGTTTTTGAAAACACCGCTCGAGGAAATGCGTGTCGCGATGACCGCGTGTCGCGGTGATTTTATACACGCGCCAGCACGCCCACGCGTGGACGGGCGGGTTCACGTCGGAAAAATTCCACTCGTATGCGGGCATTGCGCCGTCGGGGCGCAGGTACCATTCGCGCAGGAGCAGGAGGAGCTGGCCCTTTGCAAAATAGGGATCCACGCGGCACATCGGGATCATGTGGAAGGCGAGATCCCACGCGGCATACCACGGGTATTCCCACTTGTCGGGCATCGAGAGGATGTCGGCGTTGTAGAGGTGCGACCAGTCGGCGTTGCGCGTGTGCGCGTGGCCTGCGGGCGGCGCGGGCTGCGAGGGATCACCGCCCAGCCAGCGATTCACATCATAGTGGTAAAATTGCTTCGACCACAGCAGGCCCGCGTAGGCCTGGTGGAGGACGTTGCGCTCTTCGTCGCCAAGGCCGGGCGCGCATTTTGTCGCGAAGAAAAGGTGCGCCTCGTGGCGGCGTTCGGCGAAGGTGTTGTCGAAATTTGCAAACGCGTCCGGTGGCAGGCCGAGCGAATCGCCGAGGAGAAAGCGCAGCACTTTTTTTCCGCCCGGCGGAAGATTGAGTGTGTAGTGAACGGCGCATTTCGTGCCCGTCTGCGCGGGATTCACCGCGTGCGTCGCGCCGTGGATCACGTGATCATGGAAGGCGTCCTTCACGAACGGCTGCGGATTCTGCGCGCCGTAGAGCCGCGCGATATTCGTGTCGTTTTCCGTGAAAAGCACGGGCGCGTCCTTCTCGAAGATCCAGCGGTAATCGCCGAGCGTCGTGTGCGCGGCCTCGATGCAGTGCGTACCGATTTGCCGGAACAGGGGACGCTCGGCATCCGTGCTCCAGCTCCAGGTATTGCGGAACCACAGCGTCGGCAGGACGTGGATGCGTGCTGCCTCCGGGCCGCGATTTTCGATCGTGATGCGGATGAGCATCTCCTCCGCGGCAGACTTCGCGTACTCGGCGGTCACGTCGAAATAACGCTCGCCATCGAACACGCCTGTGTCCGCCAGCTCATACTCGCGATCCTTCCCCGAGCGGCGTGCATTTTCCTCGCGCAGCTTTGCGTATGGAAACTCGGCGTGCGGATATTTGTAGAGCGCGCGGAGGTAGGACGACGTCGGCGTCGCGTCGAGGTACCAGTAGCATTCCTTCACGTCCTCACCGTGCGGGCCCTCGCCATTTGCGAGGCCGAAGAGGCGCTCCTTTAAAATCGGATCGTGCCCGTTCCACAGCGCGAGCGCGAAGCACAGCCGCGCCTGCCGGTCGCAGATGCCCATGAGCCCGTCCTCGCCCCACCGGTACGCGCGCGAGCGGGCGTGCTCGAAGGGAAAA
>BJFP01000080.1 GCA_014189875.1 Verrucomicrobiota bacterium
GCGCCGAAGTCCGCCGCGAGATCGCGCTTTCGCTCCACGCCTCGCACAAAATCGAGAAGCTCTGGGCCGCGCTCGCGCAGCAGCACGACGGCAAGGACCGCTGGTTCCTCGAGGCGCTCGGCCTCGGCTCGGTCGGCAATGAAGACCTGTGCTTCGACACCTGGCTCGCCGCCGTCGGCGACAAATGGAACACGCCCGGCGGTCGCGACATCGTGTGGCGCGTGCGTGCATCGAAGTCGCCCGAGTATCTCGCGAAAATCCTCGCTGACGAATCCGTCTCCGCGAACGAGAAGCCGCGCTTTGTGCGCGCATTCGACTTCCTCCCCGCGAGCGAATCGAAGGACAAGGCCCTGCTGCAACTTGCATCGCTCGGCGCGAAAAATATCGAAGTCTCCCGCGAGGCGCTCGCGCGGCTGAAGGGCAACAAGTCCCCCGAGATCGCGAAGCTGCTCCCCGACACGCTTGCGAAGGTGAAAGGCACGCCGGCATTCATCGATCTCGTCGCCGCCTTCGGCGCGACCGGCCAGGCCCAGGCGCTGCTCGACACTGCGCTCGCCATCGGCAGCGATCCCGCCGCCGTCGAGGCGATCAAGCTCGTGCTCGAAGACCGCGACAGCGATCCGATTCTCGGCAAGGCGCTCGCCGGCCCGCGCTCGGCGGACATCCTGAACCTCATCGGCGCAAGCGGCAGCAAGCGCGGCATGACCCGCCTCACTGGCATCCTCACGCGCACCGACGCACAGCCCGAACTCCGCCGCGCCGCCGTGCAATCGCTCGCGCGCACGCAGGCCGGCGCAGAGGCGCTCATCGCCGCCGCGAAAGACCGCAGCCTCCCGGAGGACTTGAAGCCCGTCGCCGCGAGCGCGCTGCGCCTCGTGGAATACGTGTCGCTGAAAAAGGACATTGATTCGCTCTTCCCCGCATCTGCTGCGCTCGGCGGAAAGGCGCTCGCGCCCATTGCCGAACTTGTGAAGCTCAAAGGCGACGTCGCAAAAGGCCGCGCCATTTTCGAGCGCGCGGAATCGAGCTGCATCATCTGCCACCGCGTGGATGACAAGGGCGTGGACTTCGGTCCCGCGCTCTCGGAGATCGGCACGAAGCTGCCGAAGGAAGTCCTCTTCGACTCCATCATCAATCCGAACGCCGGCCTCAGCATGGGCTTCGAGACCGTGCAGCTTGCGCTGAAGGGCGGCGGCATCGGCATGGGCATCGTCCGCAGCGAGACGAACGACGACATCGTCCTCGCACTGCCCGGCGGCGTCACGCAAAAGTTCGCGAAGAGCACAATCTCCAAGCGCGACAAGCTCGCGACCTCGATGATGCCGAGCGGCCTCAGTCAGGCGCTCACGCAGGAAGACCTCGTGAACCTCGTCGAATACCTGAGCACGCTGAAGAAAAAATAGCACGCGAGCGGAGCGACGCGCGCATGGAGCGCCGTCGTCCCCGCCGGCCACCTCCCGTACGCGCAGCATCACTTTGATTCGCGCGTCACGGCAATTCGCACGCCGGGAAAGGTGACGCTGCGCGTTATGCAAGTAGCCGGCGAGGACGCCAGCGCTCCACGCGCGGCGCCCCATGCGCGCAGCGTTTGGCTTGCGCCGACGCGATTCACTCCCTACTCACTGGGTTACTCGCCATGGCTGACTCACAAGAACCGAAGCAACCTTCCGAAACACCCTTGGCACCCGTCGCAGCGGTGCGCGTTCGCGCGAAAGGCACACCGGACCTGGACGAAATCGTCCTCTACTCGGCCCCGTCCGCATTTTTCCTGTGGTTCGTGATCGCGATGGGCTGGCTGCTGAATCTGCTCTGCCCGAAAATCATCACCACCAGCGCGGGCGTCATCACCAGGACCGGGGGCATTCTCACCTCTGGCGCGTGCGCATGGATTTTCATTTTCACGCTCATCTATTTCCTCCTGGCGTTGCTCTACGACCTGAGCCTGAAAAAGCTCATCCTCTGCACGCTCGTGGTGTCGGTGGTCTGGCTTTTCGCGAAATACATGGAGGGCCTCCACCATGTCGCAATCATCGGTCCGATCCTGAATTATTTCGCGCGGCTCGACCCGCAATTCGACCCCGGCACGGTGTCGGTCATTTGCTGGCTGCTGTTCATCCCCTGGGTGGCCTCGCTTTTCGAGATGGGTTTCAACCGGAGGAAAAAATTCAGCCCGAATGAAATCACGGAATCCCATTTCGGCGAAGGCTCGGAGCTGACCGACCGCATGGGGCTGCGCTTCCAGACGAAATATCGAGACGTGCTAGAGACGCTGCTCGGATTTGGCGCCGGTGACGTGCTGGCGGTGGACAATCAAAAACGCGTAATCAAGCGCTACGAAAACATGGTCGGGCTATGGTTCAAGTGGAGCAACCTCGACCGCATCCTCCACCAGCGGGAGACGGTGCTGGAAGACGAGGAAGCACTGGAGCCGCGAAGCGACGACAAGTAGCGGCACGCCGCTCTTGCTCATGGGGCCACGGGTCAAGAAAGCCCTCGGCCTGCCGCCGGGCAGTATTCGCGCGCTGCTCACACTGATGACTGTCGGCTTCATGTGAGCGAATACCTCGCCGCCGCCGCGCCCGGGTGTCGCCCCGCCGCACCCGAGCCATGGCGGCGCACGCAACAAAAACGGCTCAAGCGGGGAGCCAGCGCGCAAGTCATCGCGGAGCTTGGCGCGCACCGCGAAGCGCCCGGAGTGGCCGATGAAAACGCCCCCGTGCGAGCCGCGCACCGCTACCTGGCAACCGGCCCGGCACCCTCGATTACGCCGCAGCCATCGCCGCCGGACTGCCCATCGGCAGCGGCCTCATCGAGTCGGGACACAATCACGTGCTCCAAGCGCGGCTCAAACTTCCCGCCTGCGCCTTGGTTTTTGGGAAAACGAATGAGCCCGTTTTCATCGCCGCTTAATCGCCTTCCTGCTCGATGATGTCGCCGGGCTCGACCCTGGGATCGGTTCCGGGGTTTTTCTTGATGGCCTTGCGGCTGTAGCTTTGCGCCTTTCCGCCGCGGATGATTTTCATCGTGTCCTTTGCGAATTCGGAGGGGCCGCCTGCGCCGCTGATGGCGCCGGTGAGCGTGAGGTCCTGAATCCACGGCTGCTTGCCGGGCGAACGGACGGAACCGCCGACGATGATGATGCGGTCCTTGCCGGAGTTGGAGTTGATGTTGACGTTGGCGACGGTGAAGATTTTCGCCTCCTTGAGCCGGCGCTCGATGCTGGCGGCGAGCGCGGAACTCGACATGCCGGCGGCGGCGACGCGGCCGATGAGCGGGAGGTTTACGGTGCCTTCGTCCACGGTGAGGACGATGTTGAATTCGCGCGTAAATTCCTCGGGCGGGCCGCTGAGGCGCATCTCGAGGACGTCGCCGTTGCGGAAGGTGTTCTGCGCCTGGAGGCGCGGCAGTGCGATGAGGAGGAGGCTGAGGATGCTGAGGAGGATTTTTTTCATGGCTCAGTATGCGTCTTCGTTGTCGGCGTTCGCGGCGGCGACTTCGGGCTTTTTGCGGTCTTCGGGGGTGTCGCGTTTCGGGCCGTAGTAGTCCTTGTAGTTCGAGTAGTAGCGGTAGGAGTCGTCCTGGTGGATGTCCACGTTGTTGAGGACGACGCCGATGAGGTTGCCGCCGACGTGGGCGACGGTGGACTTCACGCGCTGGAGCATGTTGCGCGGGAAGCGGCGGTATTGGACGACCATGATGGTGTTATCCACTTCGGAGACGAGGATGCTCGCGTCCGACACGCCGAGAATGGGGGGCGAGTCGAAGAAGACGACGTCGTAGCGTTTCTTGAGCTGGAGGATGAGCTCGGTCATGCGCGGGCCGTTGAGGATGCCGACGTCTTCCATCGCAAGGCTGCCGCTCGGGATGATGGCGAGATTTTCGAGGCGCGAGGGGTGGGTGATTTCGTCGAGCGTCTTGCGGCCGTGGAGGTAGTCCACGAGGCCGATGCTGTTATCCACGTTGAAGAAGCGGTGCTGCGAGGGCCTGCGGAGGTCGGCGTCCACGACGAGGACGTTGGCGCCGCCTTTTGCGTAGATGTAGGCGAGGTTGCTGAGGGTGGTGCTCTTGCCTTCGCCGGGGCCGCCGGAGACGAGCGTGTACGTGTTCGCGCCGTGGTCGGGGAGGTTCAGCTCGATGTTGCCTTTCAATATGCGGTAGGCTTCGGCGTCGGCGGTGTCGCGCTTTTGCTGGAGGAGGATGACGATCTCCGTCGGGATGACGGCGAGGACGGGGAGGCTGAGGTGGCGCTCGATGTCGTCCACGGTCTTCACGGAGGTGTCGAGATACTCGACGAAGAACGCGAGGCCGATGCCTGCGACGATGCCAAAAATGGCGGCGATGATCGTGTAGAGGATGACGCTCGGCTTTTCATGATAGAGGCCGGGCTGCGCGCGCTGCCAGATTTTCACGGGAATCTGGGTCAGGATGTTGTTCATCTTGGCCTTGTCATACTGCCGCCGAATCTCAAACAGCAGCGTCTTAGTCATGAGGTAGGCGGATTTCTTCTCAACGTACCGGCTCATGCGCGTCTTCTCGTCAATCTGCACCTTGTGGGTCTTGTCCACGTTTGTCTCGAAGGTCTTGAGCGTGGCTTCCTCAATGCCGAGCCGGGTGTTCAGTGAACGCTTGATGCTATCGAGCTGGTCGCTGAGGATTTTTGCATAGACCTCGCGCTGGGCGCGCAGGGATTTCATCCGCGGGTGATTTTCGCCGAGGCCCGCGCTGAAGAATTTTGCCTCCTCGGCCTTTGCGTCCTGGAGGAGCGGGAGCGTCTTCTCCACGGTTGAGTCGGTGATGCCGAGAATGCGGGCCGCCTCCATGAGTTCCTCGGGCTTGAGCTTCTCGACGCGCATGAGCTGGCTGCGGAGGCGATCCACCAGGGCGCGCGTCTCGGCGAGCTGGGTCTCGCCGGTGGCGATACCGGTGGGCGCAGTGATCGAGAGGGCTGCATTCGAACTGTCGGGGTCGGGATCCGAGATGCTTTCATCCTGCCGAATCCTGGATGCCTCCTGAAAAAGCCGGGCCATCTCGTCTTCCTTCGTCTTCAACTCGTCCTTCATCTCCTTGAGCGTCTGATCCGTGTTCTTGCGGAGTTCCTCGATGCGCTTGTCCCGGTAGGTGACGGCGATGGTGTTCGCGATGACGGCTGCGAGTTCCGGCTTGGTGTGATAGACGCCGATGTCCACGAGGGTCGTGTTCCGCTGCTCCTGCACGACCATGCTGCGGGAGAGGATCTCGGTGACCCACTGCAGCGGCATCGTCTGTCCCGGAGGGGAAAGCTCCTTGACCAGATTGAGCTTTTCGATGACCGGGTTCAGGATTTCCGCCTTTTTGAGCACCTGAATCTGCGTGGCGACAAACTGCGGGTCGATCCTGCCTGAGGAGGTTTGCGTGCCGACTTCGTTGAGGCGGTCAAAGACGTCCGGCTTAATCTCGACGGTGACGTGCGAGTAGAACTGGCGCGGGAGGAAATAGACGTACACCTCGGCGCTGACCATCACGAGGAAGAAGGTGAGGAGGATCAGCCCAAGGCGGAGTTTGACGACGCGCCAGTAGTCCAGGAAGTGGAGTTTTGCCTCGTTGGATTCAGTCATGGGACGTGCGTGTTGGCGTTGCGAAATCGTGCAAGGAGGGGGGGCGAGTCAGCAAACCACGGGGCGCGATGCTCCGCAACGGCAGAGTTCGTCATCCGCCCACGGCAATCAGAGGTTTCCTAGTACTCGTACTGCCCGGTCAGGAGTATCCGATTCCGGTCGAAGTTCTGCAATCCGGTCGAGGTATCCTGCAAGGTGTAGCTGTATCGCGCGCCGATGGTGAAATGGCGGTCGAGCCGGTATTGCAGACCGAAATTCAGGTCGTAAATATCCGTCGTGGTCTTCGTGCCGGTGCGCGGATTGAAATTTGTGTGGATGAAATTTAACCCGGCATTGCCGGAAAGACGTGACGTGAACGCGTGCTGGTAGATGAGGCCAAGGCGGTAAGAGAGGTTATCGTCGCCCACAACGTTCGACTGCTCGAAGCCGTAACGTCCGTTCAATGTGAGCGTGGAATGCCGCCCCGTCCGATAGCCCAGTGACGCTTCCACGTAAGGCGCGGCACTGCTGCCACCGGCATCGAAGCTGCGGATGGATGCGCCGGTGCGGAATGTCGCGTTCATCCTGCGCGACGCGATCCAGTCCAGACCAGCGAGGATGTAGGCCGTCTGCGAGTCGAGGCTGGCGGTGTTGATGAAACGGGCAATCTCGTAACGTCCCTCGGCCACCCATGTGACGCGCTGGGATGAGACGAAGCGGAACTCATTTCCAAAGATGAAGCTCCAGAAGCTGTTCGAGATCGCCGCGGGGCTGTCGTTGACGTACTTTAAAAGGTTCACCGAGGCGCTCGTGACCGTGGTGAAAACACGCGACCAGCGGTAGCTGAAGTCGAACTTTGTGGAACCCGTGAAGTAATCGCCGCCGACGATGCTCGATGAGGCGTACAGGTTCGAAAAATCCGGCTGCGAGAGATATGCGAAGGTGGCGTTCGTCGAAAACTGAGACCTGGGGTTGATCTTGTTGACGTAGAACAGCGCGAGCCGCGCGTTGGCGTCCGTGCTGTCTCCGGGGCGGTCGAAGAAAAAGTTTCCGCCAGCCTCGAGGTTCACGGTGAAGACGGTCCTCGGCTTGAGCCACTGCGCATCCCAATGACCGTTTAGGTACGTAAAGCCCGTGCCTTTCCGCGGCCTGCCGACCACGCCCAGATTTGCGTTCGTGACTTGGTTGGGATTGTCATCGAAGCCGATGCCCACGGAGACGCCGAAGCGGTACTTCGGACGCGCGTATTGGCCCTGCCCAGGCGTGACGACTTGGGGGCCGCGGCCATAGAAGCCGGGCGCGATGATGCGGCTCTCAGTCCCGGCATCGCCGCCGCGGGTTGCCGCGGGCGCTTCCACGGCGGGCTCGCGGTCGGTGAGGCGGCGCGTCTTCTGTGACGCGTCGGCGTCGGCAGTGCCGGACTCGAAGGCGAATGGCGATTTTTTCGCAGGAGTGCCCCCCCGCGCGGACTCCCCGGTCCGGAAAGGGCTGCCCGACTTTTCCTTTGGCGTCGGCGTGGCCGGAGAGACCGTGTCGGGCGCGGGCTTGGACGTGTCTTTCACCGCACCGGGGACAACAGCAGGAGTCGTGTCCGTCGCCGGAGCGGGAGTGGTGCCGCCGGGGGCGGGACTACCCGGTGCACCGGGGTCTTGAGCAAAGGTGACATCACTCCATGAACACGCTGCCAGCACGATCACTGCGAGCGGCCTGCATGCGTGCTGAAGCGGGGCGTGAAAAAGAAAAATCGACTTCATGGTTGGGAAAAATCGGGCTCGTCTTTGGGGGGGGCTTGAAAGCGCTAACCGGCTTGGGAAAATAACGCAACACCTTGATGGGGCTGTAACGCAAATGTCACACACAAAATTTTGCACGGCGCGTCCCGCGCGGCAACCCGATTCTGCTGCTCGCATCATTCCCATTCGATCGTGCCGGGTGGCTTGGACGTGATGTCGTACACACAGCGGTTGATGCCTTTGACCTCGTTCACAATCCGGCTGCTGATCCGCGCGAGCAGATCGTATGGCAGGCGCACCCAGTCGGCCGTCATGCCGTCTTGGCTCTCGACCACGCGCACGGCGCACGTGTCCTCGTAGGTGCGCTCGTCGCCCATCACGCCCACGCTTTTCACCGGCAGCAGCACCGCGAACGACTGCCACACTTTGTAGTACCAGTCCGCCGCCTTCATCTCGCTGACGACGATCGTATCCGCCTCGCGCAGCACGCGCAGGCGCTCCGGCGTGATCTCGCCGAGGATGCGCACGGCGAGGCCGGGGCCGGGAAAAGGCTGCCTCTGCACAATCTCGCGCGGCAGCCCGAGCTGTGCGCCGACTTCGCGCACCTCGTCCTTGAACAGCTCGCGCAGCGGCTCGAGCAGCTTCAGCTTCATGTTCTTCGGCAGCCCGCCGACGTTATGGTGCGACTTGATCAGCGCGGCGGGATTGCCGGCGATCGCGACGCTCTCGATCACATCGGGGTAAAGCGTGCCCTGCGCGAGCCACTTGAATTTTGGATTTTGAATTTTGGATTTTGAATTCCCCGCCAGCGATTTCACCGCATCGTCGAACACGTACACAAATTCATTCCCGATAATTTTCCGCTTCTTCTCCGGGTCGGTCACGCCCTTGAGCTTTTTCAAAAAGCGATCGCTCGCGTCCACATACTTCAGCTTGATCTTGAAATGCTCGCCGAAGACGCGCTGCACATTCTCCGCCTCGTTCTCGCGTAGGAGCCCGTTATTCACGAAGACGCACGTGAGCTGATCGCCCACCGCCTTGTGCAGCAGCGCCGCGGCCACGCTCGAATCCACGCCGCCGCTGAGCCCGAGGATCACATGATCGCTGCCGACTTTCTCGCGGATTCCCGCGCACGTCTCCTCGATGAACGATCCCATCGTCCAGTCCGGCGCAGCGCCGCAGATCTCGTACACGAAATTTTCCAGCAGCTCCTTGCCGCGCGGCGTGTGGACGACCTCGGGATGAAATTGCAGTCCGTAAAAACGCCGCTTCGGTTCCTCGATGACGGCGTATTCGGAGTTGTCCGTGCGGCCGATCGCACGGAAGCCCTTCGGGAGTTTCGTGAGCTTGTCGCCGTGCGAATTCCACACGTCCATCGTCTTGCCGAGACCGTCGAAAAGCGCGCACTTGTGCGTGAGCCTGAGCTGCCCGTGGCCGTATTCGCGCTTCCCGCCATGCTCCACCTTTCCCCCGAGGAAATGCGCCATGAGCTGCACCCCGTAACAGATGCCGAGCACCGGCAGCCCGAGGGAAAAAATCGCGCGGTCGGGATGCGGTGCCTTCTTCGCATACACGGAGGAAGGCCCGCCGCTGAGGATGATGCCCTTCGGATTCAGCGCCGCGATTTCCGCCGCGGGCGTGTCGTGCGGGAGAATCTGCGAATACACTTGGCACTCGCGGACGCGCCGCGCGATGACCTGCGTGTACTGCGAACCGAAATCGAGGATGACGACGCGGGAATGTGCAGCCATCGCTCTACCAGGCGGTCTTTTCGCGATCCATCGCACGCTTGGCGGGACGCTCGCGCGTGTCGTCGCGGAACTGATCGTTGCCGAATTTCACCGCGGGCGTGCTCGGATCGCGCGGCACGTCGGTTTCACAGCCTGTGAGTCCGAGCGTCGCGGCCCCGAACAGAAAAAGAAGGATGGCTTTCATGAGAGCTTGTGAGGATGAGCGGCATGGCGGCGCATGTCGAGCGCGGTGTCAAATTTATACCCGACGACGGCAGGAGGCGGGCTGATTTGGAATGACGAAATTTCCGAGCACGAAACCCTTCGTCATTCGTCATTTTCAAAGCGCCCGCCTCGTTCCCTCGGCGGCTACAGTTCCACGCCCGCCCCGCGCACCGCGGCGAGCAGTTCGCCGTGCCGGTCGTGGTGATATTGGTGCGCGTGGAAACCAATCTCGCGCGCCGTCGCGATGTTTGCGGCGAGGTCATCAATGAAAAACGTCGTGCGCGGATCGAGCCCGTGCGTGCGGCACGCGATCTCGTAGATCGGCCGGTGTGGCTTCGACGCCTTCGCCTCGTGCGAATACGTCGCCCCCGTGAAATGCGCGAAGACCGGAAAATCGCGGAACAATCCCTCGACGTGCATGTCGTTCGTGTTGCTCAGGAGGAAGAGCGGAAATTTTCCGCGCAGCGCGCGCACGAGCAAAGTCATCGGCTCATTCTCCGTGAAAATCCCCTGCCACGCCGCGATGAACTGAGCCTCCGTCCCGCGGTACCCGAGGATGCGGAACGCCTCGTGCAAAAAGTCCGCGCGCGAAATCTGCCCGTCTTCATAGCCGAGCTTCACCGCATCGATCCGGTGCAGCGCATCCGCCTCGTCCGCGACATCGCTGAACGGCACGACCGCGCGCACAGCTCGTGAAAAATCAAACCGTACGAGGACGTTTCCGATATCGAAGAGGAAGGCGCGGATCATTTTGATGGGTCTCGCGTTAGTGTTTAATTGCCCGGAGGGACAACTGAAATTAGCATCCACGTGAAGAAGAGCGTGACCATCAACTGGACCCTCCGCGAAAGCGCCCGGGCCAAGATCACGGTGATGGTGAAGCGCATCCTGAACAAACACGGCTACCCGCCAGACTTGCAGGAGGAAGCGGCGAAGACCGTGCCCGCCCAGGCGGAGTCGCTGTGTGCGGAGTGGGTGTGAGGGAGGCGATGGCCGGCAAGGCAAGGCTAATCAAAGCGGTTGGCGCGATCCCCTAATGGACATTCTCATCAGGCACATTCTGCCTTCGGATTTGGACTCAAGGCAAAGCTGCGTCGTGCGCAGGATCGCAACTGCCATGGCGCGAGCCTCACGGTGCGGGCACCACGGAGAGGCCGAGAAGGGTCTCGCCGCCGATGAAGGACTGGCCCTCCACCGCGGTCTTTGTGCGGCCGGCTTCCATGTC
The DNA here is from genome assembly GCA_014189875.1 of Verrucomicrobiota bacterium. Lineage (GTDB taxonomy): Bacteria > Verrucomicrobiota > Verrucomicrobiia > Chthoniobacterales > Chthoniobacteraceae > SXWH01. The sequence goes on from BJFP01000080.1 coordinate 10,487, forward strand.
CACGACGAGGACGCCGAGTGCGCGCCGCACGGCGACGATCTCGTGATGCGGGGCGGGGAACCGTTTGGTGCGGTCGAGCCACCGGACAGCGGTCTCGATCGCCCACGAGTGCCAGATGAAATTGATGGATTCAGTCCCCGGAAGCTCGGCGCCGGTGTGGCTCCTGAAACTCTCGATGTACTCGCCCGCATCGTCCGGATCATTCGCCTTCCGCCCGACGAGTCGTTCGAGATGCCGCGGGATTTCGGCCAACATTTCTGCGGGCAGCACGATCGCGTTCTGTTCCTCCGCCCGCATCAGTTCGGCGTAAAGCTGGAGGCTCATGCCTTCCGAAATCGGTTCTGAGGCGGCGGAAGTCCGCTGCCACCCGAGGCTCCCGCCGCGCCGGGTGTAATGCGCGAGCAGGAACTCCGCAGTCCGCTTTAAGAGCGCATCGCGTTCCGGAACACTGCCGGCCCACGGCAGGCCGGCGGCGCGGGTTTCGAGCAATGCGAGCAGCCCGAGGGCGGTCGAATACGGACTGAAATGCCCGAGGTGCTTCTGGTTTGGAAAAATATTCCAACCCCCGTTGGCGAGAGGCCGGTAGATGGCCGTGGCGGCCTGCGCCTTGGCGAGGCGTTCCATGTAGATCTCCCGTTCGCCCGGCTGGAGCAGTCCCGGCGTGCCAAGCGCACGCGCCAGAAGCACAATCGTCCAGCAGACCGGCTCGCAGATTGTGTATTCCCGTTCCGGGAGGACGCGCCAGCCGTAGTCCTTGATGAACTCGCCATCGCGAAAAAGGCCGTCCGCGTAACGCATCACGAGTTCACGCTTTTCCGCGGGAGCAAGGTTCGGGATGCTGAGGAGCCCCGCGATCGCCTGTGAGGAACCCCACACGCTCGAGTCATCGTCCTTGACGCTCTGAAGACTCGTCGCGATCCGCCCGTTCCCCTGTCTGACCGCAAGGATTGCCTTCGTAATGGCACCCCGCATCCGGTGCGCCGATGCGCGCACTTCGGCGTCGCTCCGGGCCCGGCGGAACAATGACATCTCGCCCGAATCGAGCCACCGCTGGATGGCATCTCCGCCGGGGAGCCGGTCTTTCGGATCGGCATCGGCGAGCAGCACGTACAAAAGCGGGAGCAGCACCGCGATGAAAAGCGGGGTGAGCGCCGCAAAAAAACGCCCCCACGAAAAGGGCCGGTCGGTCCACACCGGCACGGTTCCGAGTCCCTTGAGGCTCGCCTTCGTGCATTTGAAGCCGCGCCGCTGCATCGCAGCGCGGTCGCCGGCCATCGCGAATGATCGCTCGCACAATGCCAGCCCCTCGGGGCGCGCCATGTTTTGCAGCCGCGCCGCGAGATTCACCGCCTTGCCATAGTAGTCGTCGGATTTTGACACTTCATCCGTCGCGACGCCGAAGCCGATTCGCGTCGGGAACACAAGGCCCGCAATTCCCTGCGCAGCGAGATGCTCCGCGACGAATGCCGGGAAGGCTTTCCGCGCCGCCGACGACGCATCCACCACAAACTTCACGAGCGCGGTTTCCGGCTCCGCGGTTGTCTCCCAGATCATCAGGTGGCCGTCGCCGAGGTTCTTGATGAAGTCCGCGCGCCTTGCGTTGAACTGCCCAAGAATCGCCCTGTGCGCCGCGTCGGCAAATGCGCCGAGGTCCGCAGTGGGCAGCTTCTTCGACGCCGAGGTGAAACCCCGGATGTCGTAAATCATGATGACTGCCGAGACCTTTGCCATGTGCGCCCTTCCTTATGGTTTCACGATGCGCGAGGGCAAGCGTCTCCGTGCATCGCGGGCGCCCGTTCACCGCTTGTCGTAGAGCAGGAACAGCCCCGAGTGATCCACTTCGCCGTGGCCTTCCTCGTGGACGAATTTTTCCCACTGCGCGCGGCAGTTGTCCAAGGTCGGCGAGTGAAAGCCGAGCGACTCGGCGAGATCGCAGATGAGGCGCACGTCCTTGAGTTGCAGCGCGGAACGGCCGCCGGGCTTGAAGTCGCGCCGCACCATGCGGTCGCCGTGAAGGTTCAGGATGCGGCTTTCCGCAAATCCGCCGAGCAGCGCCTCGCGCACTTTTGCGGAATCCACGCCGGCGAGTTCCGCGAGACGCAGCGCCTGTGCGACGGCATCAATCGTCTGCGCGACGATGAGCTGGTTTGCGAGCTTCGTGACCTGCCCGGATCCCGCGGGACCGAGGTGCGTGATGCGCTTGCCCACCGTCTGCAAAATCGGCAGCGCGCGCTGGAATGCGGCGTCGCTTCCGCCCGCCATGATGGTGAGGTCGCCCGCCTCCGCGCCGACCTGGCCGCCGGATACGGGCGCATCAAGCCACGTGATCCGCTTCGCAAATTCCTTCGTCTCCGGCACGCCCGTCGTTCCGAAATCAATGATCATCGCGCCAGGGCTGAGTCCCTCGATGAGGCCGCCTTTTCCAAAGGCCACCTGCTGCACGACATCGGTCGCCGTGAGGTTGATGCAAATCACACCGTCGCCGATCGTGCGCGCGAGTTCCGGCAGCGTCGCGGCGCGCTTCATTCCGATCGCGAGCGCAGCCTCCGCAGGCGCATCGCTGCGGTTCCACACCACGACTTCCGCGCCCGCCTCGTGCAGGTGCCGCGCATTTGCGCGCCCCATGTTGCCGAGTCCGGCGAATCCGATTTTGTGTCCTGATAGTGTGTGTGTCGTGGGCATGGGGTTGGCGGGGAGTGTGGTGAAAGCGGCGCGGATTTGAAGCGCTCAGTTCCCAGTGCTCAATCGGAACCGTGCAGTTGGAGCTTCGCGCGGAATGTTTCAAACGCAGAGGCGCGGAGGGGAGTTGAGAGTTCCGCAGAGGAAAGATCGAGCCGGACTGATCGGCGCAACAAGTTTCATCTGCCCCCTCTGCGGGCCTCTCCGCCCTCCTCCGCGCCTCTGCGTCAAAAAATGACCGCGCAAAATGAATCGTCCCGCTCAGTCGGCACGGAGAGTTGCCAGGCGATCTGAGAACTGAGCACTGAGCACTGAGCACTGAGCACTTTCCTCTCTCACCACAGACCCACTCACACCTCGCATGAAAGTCATCATCACCGGCGGCGGCGGCTTCCTCGGCTCGCAGCTTTGCCAGAAACTCATCGAACGCGGCACTCTCACCGGCCCTTCCGGCGGTGCGGATAAAATCACCGAAGTCGTGCTGTTCGACGCCGTCTTCCACCGGCCGGCAGGCGATCCGCGAGTGCGGCAAATCACCGGCGACATCAGTGTTCGTGACACGGTTTTCTCCGCTGTCGGCTCCAATACCGCGACCTCCATTTTTCATCTCGCATCCATGGTGAGCGGTGAATGCGAGGAGCGCTTCGATGACGCGCTGCGCGTGAATCTCGACGGCGGGCGCAATATTTTCGATGCCGCGCGGAATCTTCCAGGCCGCCCGCGCGTCGTCTTCGCGAGCAGCATCGCGTGCTTCGGTGGCGAGGCGAGGCAGGATCCAAACACCGACCGCACGAAACTCACGCCGCAGACGACGTACGGAATGACGAAGGTCATCTGCGAACTCATGATCAACGACCACTCGCGCAAGGGACACTTCGACGGACGTTCCGCGCGGCTGCCCACGGTGATCGTGCGCCCCGGAAAACCGAACGCCGCCGCGTCGGGCTGGGCGAGCGGGATGTTCCGCGAGCCGCTCGCCGGCGAGCAGTGCCTGCTGCCGGTGCGCCGCGATCAATGCCACCCGATGACGGGCTACCGGACCGTGATCGAATCGTTAATTGCACTGCACGAAGTCCCCGCCGACCGTCTGCGCGACGACCGCGCCATCGGCCTGCCCGCGCACCGCGTCACACCGCAGCTCGCAGAGTCGGTGCTGCGCGAAATCGCGGACGAGCGCGGGCTCAATCTCGGCCCGATCACGGACGCCTTTGACGCGCGCATCCAGGGCATCGTGGACAACTGGCCCGTCGCCGTGGACGGCGCGCGCGCCATCGCCCTCGGTCTCCCGCAGCCACCGCCATTGAAGCAGATC
>BJFP01000081.1 GCA_014189875.1 Verrucomicrobiota bacterium
CGCCCGCCCACAATCGCCGCGCTGCCCTTCACCGGAGCCCCCGCCTTGAAAGTCCACCGCAGCGCCACCGGCGCCGGAGCCGCCGCATCCGAGCGCCCTTGCAGCAACGGCCCGCCCCGGTGCATCGGCCAGTCGCCGGCGAGGGATTCGGAAAGGGCGAGGGCGGTGAAGAGGCCGGTGAAAAAAATGAGGGTAAAGCTACGGGAGGCGAATTCGCACGAGTTCATACGGGTATGCAGAGATAACTACTGCAATTCATATAGCACACCTTAACTCGAACTCGTGCTCCATGTCGTGTTCCGCGTGGCGGCGAATGATGAGCGCATGGCTCATCGCAATGTCCGCAGGAGACGCTCCCTCACCTCGGGCCACGGCGATCCCTCGGCGGGACTGCGGAGATATTCCTCGTAGCGTTTTTCCAATTCGCGTTTCTGCCAGTCCGGCACGGGAACCTCTGAATAATGGAACTGGTTAACGCGCTCCTCAACCGGCTGGGTGTCATAGGTGTGGATGCGTAAGGGTGGTTTCGGCGAGGAAGGGCGCGCCGGTTTCGAGTTGAAGGACGTTCGCCGTCGTCACGCGGGCGATTTCGCTGAGCGCTTCATGGGTGAGGAAGGCCTGGTGCGCGGTGATCAGGACGTTGGGGAAATTGAGCAGCAGCGAGAGTTCGTCGTCGTGCAGCACCTGGCCGGAGAGGTCTTCAAAAAAGATGCCTTCCTCCTCCTCGTAAACGTCGAGCGCCACGCCGCCGATGTGGCCGGCTTTGAGCGCCGCGATGAGTGCGCCGGTGTCGATGAGCTTGCCGCGGCTGGTGTTGACGATGAAAACGCCGGGCTTCATCCGCGCGAGTGTCTGCGCGTTGAGCAATTGGCGCGTCTCCGGCAGCAGCGGGACGTGCAGCGAGACGATGTCGCTCGCCGCCATCAGCGCGTCGCGCTCGACGTAGTGGATGCCGTGCGCCGCCGCCCAGTCCATCGCCGGGAAAGAATCACAGGCGAGCACCTCACAACCGAAGCCGCGGAAAATCTGCGCGGCGATGCGGCCGATTTTTCCGGTGCCGACGATGCCGACGGTTTTGCCGTGGAGGTCGAAGCCGACCAGGCCGCTGAGCGAAAAGTTCAGCTCCCGCACGCGGTTGAAGGCGCGATGGATTTTGCGGTTGAGCGTGAGCAGCAGCGCGACGGTATGCTCGGCCACGGCGTGCGGTGAGTAGGCCGGCACACGGACCACGGCGAGGCCGAGCGCGCGGGCCGCGTCCACGTCCACGTTGTTGAATCCGGCGCAGCGCAGCGCGAGGAGCTTCACCCCGAGCGCGGCGAGGATTTCCAGGCACGCGCGGTCCGCCTGGTCGTTGACGAAGACGCACACGGCCTGCGCGCCCTTGGCCGCCGGGGCGGTTTCGGAGCTGAGCCGGAAATCGTGGAAGCGCCACGCGATGCGTTCCGCTCCGGGAGCCTGCGCGAGGTATTCGCGGTCGTAAGGTTTGGTGTCGTAAACGGCGGTTTCGATCATGGCTTTTTTGTCGGCTGTGGTGCGCGGAAGCGCAGCCATTTTTCCAGTTCGACCACGGCGAAGGTGAAGACGCCGATGGCGCCGATGTAGATCCACGCTTCGGCCCGCACGGGGGCGGTGTGAAAGAGCTGGTTCATGAACGGCGTGTAGGTGAAGGCGAGCTGCGCGAGCCACGTCGCGCCGATGCCGGCGAGCAGCCAGGGGTTGGAGAAAAGGCCGATGGCAAACATCGAGCGCGTCCGGCTGCGGCAGTTCAGCAGGTAGCAGCTCTGGACCATGACGATGAGGTTGACGACCGCCGCCCGGGCTTCGTCGAGGTTGGTGCCTTCGACGCCGTGTTCCCACGCGAAGAGGCCGAACGCGCCGCCGATCGAGATGAGCGTGACCAGCCCGGTGCGCATGAGCAGCGGGAGGGTGAGCAGCGGTCGTTTCGGATCGCGCGGCGGGCGCTGCATGATGTCGCTCTCCTTTGGCTCGAAGACCAGCACCAGCCCGAGCAGGATGGAGGTGACGAGGTTGATCCAGAGTAGTTGGGTCGGCAGCAAGGGCAGCGCGACGTCCCAGACGATCGCGACGAGCAAAGTGAGCGCGAGGCCGGCGCTGGTCGGGAGAATCCAGGCGATGAATTTGATGAGGTTGTCGAAGACGCCGCGGCCTTCCCCCACGGCAGCCTCGATGGTGGCGAAGTCGTCGTCGGTCAAAATCATGTCGGCGGCTTCCTTCGACACGTCGGTGCCGGTGATGCCCATCGCGATGCCGATGTCGGCCTGCTTGAGCGCGGGCGCGTCGTTCACGCCATCGCCGGTCATGGCGACGATGTGGCCGCGCGCTTGCAGTGCCTGGACCAGCCGCAGCTTCTGCTCGGGTGCGACGCGCGCGAAAACGGAGGCGCGCTCGGCGGCGTCGGCCAGTTCATCGCCGGTGAGCTTTTCCAACTCGCGGCCGGTGAGCGCGAGGACATCGGGGCCTGTGTCCAGGCCGATCCTGGCGGCGATGGCTTTGGCGGTGAGGACGTGGTCGCCCGTGATCATCTTCACGCGGATGCCGGCGCTCCTGCACTTCGCCACGGCGGCGATGGCCTCGGGGCGCGGTGGGTCGAGCTTGCCCTGGAGGCCGAGAAAAGTGAGTTCGGCGGCGACGTGCTCGTGCTCGAGGCCGGTATGCGCCGGCGGCATCTCGCGCCGGGCGAAGCCGAGCACGCGCAGGCCGCGCGCGGCCATCGCTTCGGCGTGGCGGAGCACGAGCGCGCCATCCACGGGCGTGAGTTCGCCGTTTTCGCCGAGCGCGTGTGCGCACTTCTCGATGAGCGTTTCGACCGCGCCTTTGATGTAGATCACCTTCGGCCCGCGAGCGGCCCCGTGGAGCGTGGCCATGTATTTGTATCCGGATTCAAAAGGGATCGTCTCGATCCGCGGAAGTCGCCCGCTCCATTCCTCCTCCGAAAGCCCCGCCTTCTGCGCAGCGACGATCAGCGCCGCCTCGGTGGGATCGCCTTGCGCGATGCTTTGGCCTTCTTCGTTGCGGACGACTTGGGAATCATTGCACAGCAGGCCGGCGCCGAGCGTTTCGATGAGCGCGACGTTTTCACCCACGACGACCGGCTTCCGCTCGAAATGAATCTCGCCGGCCGGCTCATAGCCGCCGCCGGTGACGTGGTAGAGCCGCCCGCCGGCATGGATTTCCTGCACGGTCATCTGGTTTTGCGTGAGCGTGCCGGTCTTGTCCGAGCAGATGACGGTGGTGCTGCCGAGCGTCTCGACGGCGGGCAGGTGGCGGATGATCGCGCGCTGCCGCGCCATGCGCCCCACGCCGATGGCCAGCGTGATGGTCACCACCGCGGGCAGGCCCTCGGGGATTGCGCCGACGGCCAGCGCGATGGCGGCCATGAACATCTCCGGCCACGGCTCGCCGCGCAGGATCCCGATGCCAAACGTCACCGCCGCCAGCCCGAGAATCACATACATCACCAGCCGGCTGAAGTGCGCGATCTTGCGCGTGAGCGGCGTCTGCAAGGCGTCGGCCTTCCCGATCATCCCGGCGATGCGGCCCACCTCCGTCGTGTCGCCGGTGGCGAAGACCACGCCTTCGCCCTGGCCGGCGGTTACCAGCGTGCCGGCGAAGGCGAGACTGGTGCGCTCGGCGAGGATCGTCCCGGCGGGCAAAGGAGCTGTCTGTTTCTCGGAGGGCACGGATTCGCCGGTCAGCGCCGCTTCCTCGATTTGCAAATTGTGCTCCTCCAGCATGCGCAGATCAGCCGGCACTCGGTCGCCGGCTTGCAGCAGCACCACGTCGCCCGGCACAAGTTGCGTCGAGGCAATCCGCACCTTCTCCCCGCCGCGCCGCACGGTCGCTTCGGTGACGATCATTTTCGCCAGCGCGCCGATGGCCTTCTCCGCCTTCGCCTCCTGGATGTAGCCGATGATGGCGTTCGCGACGGTGACGCCAAAGATGACCGCCGCGTCCACCCATTTGCCCAACCCCGCCGTGATCGCCGCCGAGACGAGCAGGATGTAAATGAGCGGCTGGTGGAACTGCAAAAGGAAGCGCATCCATTCGCTGAGGCGCCGCTGCGCGGTCATCTGATTCGGGCCAAACTGCCGCAGCCGCGCTTCGGCCTCGGCCTGTGCCAGGCCTGTGGCCGGGTCGCACTCCAGCAGCGGGGCAGCTTCCGCTTCGGGAAGTTCGTGCCAGTTGATTTGGGGAAGTTCTTTCATGGGCGGTTATTAGTCGGTCGGCGGCCGGACGACGAGCACCGGGCGCCGGCTGGTTTGTAGCACGGCGAGCGCGACGGAGCCGAGCACCTTGGCGGTGAAGCCGGGGCGGGTGTGGCTGTCGATGCACATATTGTCCGCGCCGAAGCGCTCCGCCGCCGCGCAGATCGCGGCAGCGGTTTCGCGGCTCGCGGTGACTTCCACTTCGGTCGCGATGCCGCGCGCTTCCGCTTCGTGCGGTGTGAGCGCGCGCAGCTTCGCCTCGGCTTCGGAGGTGAATGAGGTGAGGTCGTGCATGAGGCACACGGTGCCGCCGGGGGCGGCATAGTACGCGCATTTCAGGCGGGGAACTTTCATGGCATTGCCGATACAGGCTCCGCCACCGTTCCGCGATGCGGCGCGGTGTTCTGCCGGGCCTCGTTTGACGTTGGATGGTGGACGTTAACCGTTGGACGTTCAGCCCGCCGCAGGCGCGGTTCGATGCGGGAAAGGCGTCGAGAATTTGCTGCGCCGCTGCGCGGGGCAAAACGTTTGACGTCCAACGCTCAACGCGCGGGGCCGGCGATCAATTCATTGTCTTGTCACACACGCCGCCTTCCGTACGAATGGCGCGACCTGACACCCGATGGTTTTTAGTTCGCCATTCTTTCTCTTCTTTTTCCTGCCGATCGTCCTGACGATCTACCCGCTCCTGCCGGGGCTTGCGCTGCGGAATCTTTTCCTCCTCGTGGTGAGCCTGATCTTTTACGGATGGGGCGAGGTCGGCTTTCTTTTCCTGCTCCTCGGCTCGACGCTCGCAAACTGGTTCCTCGGCCTCCGGGTGGATCGCGAGGACGATCCCGCGAAACGCAAACGCGCCGTCACGCTCGCCATCGTGCTGAACATCGGGCTGCTCGTGTTTTTCAAATACACGGGGCCTGCGATCTCCGGGATCAATTCCCTCCTCGGCGGGCCGCTTGCAGGGCTGCACCTGCCGCAGATTCCCGCCGGCGACATCCGGCTGCCGATCGGCATCTCGTTCTTCACGTTTCACGCACTCTCGTACGTCATGGACATCTACCGGCGGAAATCCACCGCGGCGCGGAACCCGGCGGACACGGCGCTCTACATTTTCTTTTTTCCGCAGCTCGTCGCCGGGCCAATCCTGCGCTGGAGCGCCATCGCGCCGCAGCTCCTGAAGCGCGCTGTCACGCGCGAAGGATTCGCCGAGGGCATCCGCAGGTTTGCGGGCGGGCTCGCAAAAAAAATGATCATCGCGAATGCGGTCGCCCTGCCTGCGGATCAGATTTTCAAGCTCTCCAACGGCGAGCTCACGCCTGCGCTCGCGTGGTTCGCCACGCTCTGCTACATGGTGCAGATCTACTTCGATTTTTCCGGCTACTCGGACATGGCCGTGGGCCTTGGAAAAATGTTCGGCTTCACGTTCATCGAGAACTTTGATCATCCGTATGTCTCGCAGTCGGTGAAGGAATTCTGGCGTCGCTGGCATATCTCGCTGTCGAGCTGGTTCCGCGACTATCTCTACATCCCGCTCGGCGGGAACCGCTGCTCGGAACGGCGGAACATGCTCAATCTCGTCATCGTGTTTTTCCTCTGCGGACTGTGGCATGGCGCGAGTTGGACGTTCGTCGTGTGGGGCCTCTACCACGGCGCATTCCTCGTGCTGGAGCGCACGCGCTTCGGCTCGCTCGTGGAGAAAATGCCGCGCATTTTCCGCCACGGCTACGCGCTCCTCGCGGTGCTGGTTGGCTGGGTGCTCTTCCGCGCGACCTCGTTCCCGCAGGCGCTCGCATTTCTCTCGAACATGCTCGGCACGGCGACGCCGGGCGCGGTCACGCAGCCGCTAGCGCGCTACGTCACGCACGAGTCCGTCTTTGCGTTGATCGCCGGGGCGGTCTTCGCGACGCCGGTGATCGCGTGGGTGAAGTCCACCCTGTCGCGCGCCGTCAACCGCCTGCCGCACCCCGCGTGCTCGTCGGTCACTACGATCGGCATGACGCTCGAAGCCGTGATCACGATCGGTCTGCTGCTCATCTCGTCGGCGTGGCTCGCGGGCAGCACGTACAATCCGTTCATCTATTTCCGGTTCTGACGCCGTGACGCTTTTTCCCAGTGCAGAAATCCTCCGGCGCCGCGCGGACATCGGCCTCATCGTCGCCTTCTTCGCCCTCGTCTGGCTGCCATCTGCGGACACATTCCTGCACCTAGACCGCGCGGGGGCGCCAAATGAAAACCGTCCGCTCGCCACGTTTCCGGTCCGCGAGCCGGGCCTCGCGGGACTTGGCAAATTCACGGCCGGGCTCGAGACCTATTTCGCCGATCACTTCGGATTCCGGAACCAGCTCGTGCGATGGGAACAGCAGTGGAGTTGGAAGCTCTTCCACGACACCCGCCTCATCAGTGTGCTGCAAGGGAAGGGCGACTGGCTGTTTTTCTCCGACGGTCAGACGGTGAACGACATCACCGGTGCGCGGCCGTTCACCGACGCGGAGCTGGAGGCCTGGCGCACGTTGCTCACCGGACGCCGCGACTGGCTCCGGCAGCGCGGCATCCGCTATCTCTTTGTCGTCCCGCCGGACAAGCAGAGCATCTACCCCGAGCAGCTTCCCGACTGGCTTATCGCCCGCGCAAAAAAGCCACAGCGGCTCGATCAGTTTCTCGCCCACATGCGTGCGCACAGCGACGTCCCAGTCCTCGATCTCCGCGACGCGCTGCTCGATGCAAAAAAGAATGGCGACCTGTATCTGCACACCGATTCGCACTGGAATGAGCGCGGCGCGCAGGCCGCATCGCGCCGCCTCGTGCAGGAGCTTGCGTCGCTCGGAATCGCGGCCAGCGCCCCGGATCGGAAAGCGTATCGCGAGGTCGTGAGCAACAACCCCGGCGGTGACCTTGCGCTGATGCTCGGGCAGCGCGACCGGCTGCTCGAAAATGCCGCGCCCCTGCTCCTGCCGCAGCCCCCGCTCGCGGAGCTAGAGTTCCACCCGGACGCCACACTCATCCCGAAAAAATGGGTCCCTGGCACCGAGCCGCTCGTCGCGGAAAATCCCCGCGCCACGGGCAAGGTCGTGATGTTCCGGGACTCGTTCGCGATCACGATGGGGAAATTTTTCAGCCAGAGCTTCGGCCGCACCGTCTATGTGTGGCAGCAGAATTGGGACAAGCCGTTCATCGAGCGCGAGAGGCCGGACATTGTGATTGATGAGATGCTCGAGCGCATCATGGTTTTCCGGAGCCCGGAGCAGTTGCGCAAGGCGGACGATGCCCCGAACGCAACGGTCGTCGGCAACCCCTGAGCCGGAGCGCGGGAGAATTGTTAACGCACGGTAAAATCCGCTGCCGATGCGAAGACGTGCGGGTTATGCCCGCACGAACCCGCATCCTTCCATGTCCACCTCATCTCCCGTCCCGCAGCGCGCGTACTTTTTTACCGCCATGATCGCCTCGGGCATCGCGCTGCTCTCCGCCGCTTCAGTGCTCCTCGCACAGCGCCCCCAGCCGGGCGGCGCGCCCGGCATCCGCTCGAACCGCCCCGGCGGCGACCCGAATGCCAAGCGCGCGAACACGGTGAGCATCATCACCGAGGGAAATTTCCGCGTGATCAAATCGAACGGCTGGCCCGATCACGCGCCGGGGGAATTTCCGTGCCGCGGAAATCCGAACGCCGCCTCGCCGCAGGACTATACATTCCGCATCCCGCTGAAGCCCGTCGCCGTCGCCGAGCCCGTACGCCGCGGCGGATGGTTCTTCGGCGTCGCTCTGAACGGCGTGCCATTTGAGGCCGGCACCGCGGAGACATGGAACAACGACCGCACCTCTGGCTGGCGCTACGAGGCGCACACGGGCTTCCTCGATCTCGGGCTCGACGAACACAACGCGCACGTGCAGCCCACCGGCGCGTATCATTACCACGCCATGCCCGTCGGCCTGGTGCAGAAGCTCGGCGGCGACGAGGGAAAAATGCTCCAGGTCGCATGGGCCGCGGACGGCTTCGCGATGTTCACGGCGAATTGCCACAGCAATCCCAAGGACGCGAAGAACCCCGTGCGCGCGATGAAATCCAGCTACCGCCTGAAGCCCGGCGCGCGCCCGGTGCAGGCGGATGGCCCCGGCGGAAATCACGACGGCCGCTTCACCGAAGACTGGGAACTTACGGACGGCGGCGGCGGTCTCGACGAGTGCAACGGCCACATCGCCGCCACGCCCGATCACCCCGGGGGCATCTACCACTACCACATCACGACGACGTTCCCCTTCGTGTCCCGCGCATGGCGTGGGACGCCCGATGAGAGCTTCGGAAAAAACGGCCCCGGCGGCGGCCCTGGCGGTCCCGGAGGTCCCGGAGGTCCGGGCCAGCGACCCGGCGGCGGCAGGCCGGGCGGAGCAGGAATGCCCGCCGGATTCCCCTCGCCACTGCTCCTGCGCACGCTCGATGCGAATGGCGACGGCGTCATTGATGCCGAAGAAATCGCAAACGCTCCCGCCGCGCTTCGCAAGCTCGACAAAGACGGCGACGGCAAACTCACACCCGACGAATACCGCGATCCCGGCGCGCCCGGCGCGCCCGGCGCGCCCGGCGGCGCACCTCCCGGCGGACAGCGCGACGGCCCTCTCGGCCGCTGATACTGCTGCAAAATCCCCCGCGCCGTGTAGCGTGGCGCGCCGTGCATCGCACCACCGTTCTCCTTTTTCTCCTCACCTCATCCGCGCTCCACGCAGCCGAGACGATCACGCGTCCCGCGAGCGTCCACACGCCGCCGATCCGCGCGGTGCAAAAGTGGAATCCGCTCTGGGCCTTTCGCAACGCCGACGACCCCGTCCCGCCCGCGTGATACCGGCCCGCCGCGAGAAACCGCGCGATGCTTTGGCGGATGCGCAACCCGTTCCACAATTTCACGCACTACATCATCGGCGTCTCGGACAAGGACATCACGCGCACGGGGAAACATCCCGGCGCAGTCTTCGCACCCGGCGGTGGCTGGAACTGGGCCGTCACCCGCCATCGCTGGCTCCCTCTGCCCTTCGTGTCGTTCGACGGCAAGCGCGGCCGCTTCTACCTCGGCTGGCGCGAGAGCGGAAATTTCGGCGGCAAAGTGAACCTCACAAAGCGCAGCACCGCGACGGTTCCCGCAAAGCCCGCGTCGCGGCATTGATGCTGGCGTCAGGGGATCGTCTCGGCGGCTATGGACGTTTAACGTTCAACTTTTAACATCCAACGACGAGGCCGCCTGCCGCCGTGAATTCGTTTGCCGCCATCGCCCGCGCCGCTAGCCTCGCGCGCATGAGTTTGTTCAGCCAGATTGATTCGGACATCAAGGACGCCATGCGTGCGCGTGCCGCCGAGCGCCTCGGCGTGCTGCGGATGCTCAAGAGCACGCTGAAGGCGACCGCGGCGGAGAAGGGGATTGCCGATGAGGCGCTCGATGACGCGACAGCGCTCGCCGTCATCCGCAAGGAAATGAAGAAGCGGCAGGACTCCATCGAGAGCTTTGAAAAGGGCGCGCGCCAGGACCTCGCGGACAAGGAAAAATCCGAGGCGGCAATCCTCGCGGGCTATCTGCCGCAGCCGCTCACCGCCGGGGAAATGGAGGCGCTCGTAAAGGCCGCGATCGCCGAGAGCGGCGCGACATCAAAGGCGCAGATGGGCGCGGTGATGAAGCTCGCGACCGAGCGCGCCGCGGGCCGTGCGGACGGGCGTGCGCTCAGCGCCACGGTTGGCAGGCTTTTGCCGTAGCGCGAAATTTTTCCCGGACGCAAAAGGATGAACTCAGCAATCATCGTCGCAGCGGGCGCGAGCAGGCGCATGGGGTTCGACAAAATTTTTGCCATGCTGCACGGGAAGCCAGTGCTCTACTGGTCCATCGCGGGGTTTCAGGAATGCGCCGACATTCACGAGATCATCGTCGTCACGCGTGCGGAAAAACTGGACGAGGTGAAGAAGCTCGTCGCGGCGGAGAAGCTCACGAAGGTGTCCGCCGTCGTCGAGGGCGGGGCGGAGCGGCACCTCTCGGTGTGGAACGGGCTGCGCGCGATCCACGCGGAGGGCAGCCAGTTTGTGGCGATCCACGATGCGGCGCGGCCGCTCATCACGCCGAAGCTCATCAGCGCGTGCATCGCGCTCGCAAAGAAAAACGGATCGGCGTGCTGCGCGTCGCCGATTCCCGACACGGTGAAGCGCGCTTCGCACGAGAATCTCGTGACCGAGGATGTCGAGCGGCAGAACCTGTGGGCGATGCAGACGCCGCAGATTTTCAGCAGCGCGCTGATCATGCAGGCGTATGCGTCGCTCATGGCGCGCAACGAACTTGTGACGGACGAGGTCTCGGCGATTCAGAAAATCGGCAAGCGCGTGGCGCTGCTGGAGAATGACGACTACAATTTCAAAATCACCTTCCCGCGCGACCTTCCGCTCGCCGAGCAGGTCATTGACATCCGCAACGGGCAGGAAAAGAAGCGGTGACGGGCTGACAGAGACTTTAGCGACAAACGGGAACGGAAAAATTCAGACCCCGAATTCCACGGGTTTCACGGATGGTTTTCAGAAAGAAATTCTTCCATCCGTGCCATCCGTGAAATCCGTGGTTCCTCCTCCGCGTCATCCGTGAGATTCTTGCAGAGGTCTCAGGCGAAGAACGAGGGCGAGTTTTTTTGGGTTAAGATGCGGTCCCTTGCGCTGTTGTCGAATGTGGGCATGTTCGCCGCCCTCAAAATTGCCGCGCCCCGAAAACTGGAAACTGATGAGCTACACCTACAACGTCACGCGGCTGCCCAACGGCGCGCGCATCGCCTCCGTCGAAATGCCGCACATGCGCAGCGCGACCGTGGGCGTGTGGGCCGGAGTCGGCGGACGGCACGAGCGCGTGCGCGAGGGAGGCATCTCGCATTTCATCGAGCATCTCCTTTTCAAAGGCACGAAGCGGCGCAACCCGCGGCAGATCACTGCGGCGGTCGAGGGCGTGGGCGGCTACCTGAACGCGTTCACGACCGAGGATCACACCTGCTACTACGCGAAGGCGGGCGCGCCGCATTTCGAGCGCGTGTGCGATGTGCTCACGGACATGTACGTGGATTCCGTCTTCGCAAAGGCGGAGATCGATCGCGAGCGCGAGGTCATCCGCGAGGAGATCCTGATGTATCGCGACCAGCCCGCGCAGCACGCGCAGGAGCTTCTCACCTCGACGCTGTGGCCGCGGCATCCGCTCGGGCGCCCGCTCACGGGCACGGTCGAGACGGTGTCGCACCTCGGGCGGAAGGAGATCATGGAATTTCACCGGAACAACTACAATGGATCGAGCACCGTCGTGACGGTTGCCGGACGCGTGCCGCATGAGCAGGTCGTGAAGGCGCTCGGGCCCGCGCTCGGGCGATTGCCCGCGGGGAAGCGCGCGCGCTTCCAGCGTTCGCCGATCCATCCGGGCCGGCCCTCGGTGAATCTTCACACGCATGAGACCGAGCAGACGCATCTTGCGATGGGCTTCCACACGTGGGGCCGACGCGATGAGCGGCGTTTCGCGCTCAAGATTCTCAGCGTGATCCTCGGTGAAAACATGAGCTCGCGCCTTTTCCAAAAACTGCGCGAGCGCCACGCGTTCTGCTACTCGGTGTCGAGCGGCATGGTCACGCTCGCGGACACGGGGGCGCTGCACATCAGCGCAGGGCTCGATCCCGCGAAGCTCGAACCCGCGCTGCGGATGATCCTGCGCGAGATCGCCGCCATCGCGAAGAGCGGGCCGACGCGCGCGGAGCTGAAGATGGCGCAGGACTACACGATCGGCCAGACGCTCATGGGCCTCGAAAGCACGACGAACCAAATCATGTGGATGGGCGAGAGCCTGCTCGGCTACGGTCGCGTGCTGTGCCCGATGGAAATCGAGCAGCGCATCATGGCCGTGACCCGCGCCGAAGTGCAGGCCGTCGCCGGCGAATGCCTGAAGCTCGGACGGCTCGGCATCGCAGTCGTGGGCCCGCTGAAGGACGCGGCGAAGATCGAGAGCTGGCTGCGCTGATAGGAGCGCCGTTCATGGAGCACTGCCGTCCTCGGCGGCCACAGTGAGAGCGCGCAGCGCCCAACTCCTTGCGCTTGCTCCATGATGGAACAAACGCCGCGGAAGGAATTTGACGGTTCGCGTGGAGCGACGTGGCCGGCGAGGACGCCAGCGCTCCAGCGAAACAGCGCGCTTGAGAAGTGGTGCGCGGCGGATTGATCCTCCGTCATGCCTTCCGTGTGCGAGCTGGAGGAGTTTTCGCAGGCGATCCTCCGCAACAGCGAGCGGGTGCGGAAGGCGCTGCCGATTTGGACGAAGCTGAAGCCGGGTGCGGAATGGGAGGTGGTGCAGAAGCAGGCGCGCACGGATTTTTGGGAGAATGTGATCGGGAAACTGCCGGGCAAATATGCAGCGCTGAATCCGCGAACGCGGCTCATTGCGCGTGCCTGCGGTGCTGAAGCGATACTGTCTCTCGATCTGCTCGGGCGATTTTAATGCGTGGGCGGATGACGTGCGCCTCGGACACGCATCCGAACGGCTACATTTTCACGGGCGAATGGGAAATCTGGGAGTGGGATCTCGCGCACACTTTCAACTACGCCGAGATGGCGCTGCTCATCGCGCCGCGGCTACGACAAGCTTGGCATCGGCGAGCGCGCGGAGATCGAGTGGTTCGACGGGCCGCACACGATCAATGGTGTGGGCACTTTCAAATTTTTGCACAAGCGGCTCCGGTGGCCGGAGCCGAAGTAGCCGCCGACGGAAGGAGGCGGGCCATCTGAAACGCGGAATGCGGAGCGCGGAACGCGGAAAGAAAATCAGCCCGCTTCCTGCTGTCGGCAGCTACAAAGTTTTTCAATCGCGCGGCGGTGCGGGGCGGTGAGGGGGAGGTCGGCGAGTGTGGCGAGCGCGTGCCATGCGAGATTTTCGTGGAGCGGTGACGGCGCGCGCTGCGCGAAGACGGAGAGCGTCACGCGGTGGTGCGTGAATGGGTATTCGAGCGTGAGCAGCGGTGTGGTGTGCGGTGCAGCGGGGAGCGCGGGGAGTTTCCACAGGCCGCGCCAGCGCTTCCCAGTCTGCTGTTCGAGGAGGATGCGTCTGTGGTGCATGGTCCATGCGCAGTGCTCGGCGAGTTCCGCCCGTGTGCGGCGCGGCTTTTTGCGTGGCAAGGATTCCGCGGTGCCGTTTGCAGATGCGGCGCAGGATTTCCGGATCGGGCATTCACCGCAGCGTGGCGCGCGCGGGGTGCAGATGAGCGCGCCGAGTTCCATGAGCGCGCTGTTGAAAATGCGTGCGCCACGTTTCGGCGCGAGCGAGATCGCCTCTGCCCACAGCGCGGCCTGGCCTGCGGTGGAGTCAATGGGCGTGTGCAAGTCGAGCAGGCGTGCGAGGACGCGGGCGACGTTGGCATCCACGAGCGGTTCGGGGAGATCGAATGCGAAGCTCGCAACCGCGCCCGCGGTGTAGCGGCCGATGCCGGGCAGCGCGCGGATGTGCGCGGGGTCGCGCGGCATTGCGCCGCCGTGCGTGGAGACGACGGTCTTCGCGGCGCGGTGGAGGTTGCGTGCGCGAGAGTAGTAGCCGAGGCCCTGCCAGAGCGAGAGTACGTCATTTTCCTCCGCTGCGGCGAGCGATGAAAAGTCCGGGAAGCGCGCGAGCCAGCGTTCGTAAAACGGAATGACCGTCGCGACCTGCGTCTGCTGGAGCATGATTTCAGAGACGAGGATCGCGTATGGATCCCGCGTGCAACGCCACGGCAGAACGCGCGCCGCACGCCGGAACCATGCGGTGAGTGCGCGGCGGGGGAATGTGGCGGCGGGCGGGGATTGCGGGTGAGGTTTGGGCACAGATTTGGCTAGGTGGAAGGTTTCCATTTCAGACGCGCATCGCAATCCCAACCATGCTTCCAGCCCTTCCCACGTATCTCATTCGCGAACATGCGGGCGTTTTTAAGCTGACTTCAACTTACGACATCTTCGACGGCGCGACGGCGCGACGGGCGAGCAGGTCGCGGTGGCGAAGGAAAAGAAGGGGCCGCTGAATGCGATCGCGGGGCTGTTCATCGCGAAGCGGAATCTGCCGACGCGCGTGGATGTCCACGAGGGCAAGGACATCACGGGGCCGGTTGTGTTTTCGCTCACGCGGGGGTTTTCATTTTTCCGCCCGACAGTGAAGGTGCTCACGGGA
>BJFP01000082.1 GCA_014189875.1 Verrucomicrobiota bacterium
AGTAAAACGCGGCGGCACACCCCGGCCGCACGCGGTCGTGGAATTCGATGATGAAAACCCGCACCTTGCTGATCCACGGCAGGAAGTTCTCCGAGAAAAGTTCGAGTTCGCCGCCTTCGATGTCCACCTTCAAGAGATCGATCACCTCCGTGTCCATCATCCGCATGATGTCGCGGACGCCGTAGCCCTCGATGTTTCCGGCGCCGGGCTGTGCGGCGGGCTTCAGGGAAATCATGCACTTGGGGCTGCCCGCATCCGCCACTGCGAGCGCTTGGCGGGAGCTCCAGAGCCCTGCGTTCAAAACTTGCACGTTGGAAATGCCGCCCGTGTTGAGGCGGAGCGTCTCGCAATTTTCCGAATCAGGCTCGATGGCAACAATCCGGGCTGCGGGATACTTCCGAAGAAAATAGAGCGAGGCGTAGCCGGCGTTCGCGCCCGCGTCCACGATCGTGGACGGCTCAAAGCCGGGGTCGAATTCGTAGTCCCGCCCCACGAAAACCTGCTCGAACATCACGAGGTCGGAGTCGTTGGCGCGGACGCGGATTTTCGCAGGCAGGCCGGGAACCGAGAGCCTGCGCTCGCGGCCGCCGAGCGCGATGGCGAGCAGGTTCCGCAAAGTCGCCAGCCAGCCCAGTTCCTTGGACCACCGGAGGATTCTTGCGACTTGGGTGGCGATCATGGGGCCATCTTACGTTGGCGCGCGGGTTAGGGCTTCTGCGCGATGGTCATCAGGTCGAACGCCGCCTCGCACGGGAGCCTGAGCTTCCAGTGGAGCAGGTTCAGGAGGCCGGCGAGCTTCTGCCAGAGCTGCACGGAACCGCCAATTTTTCTCAGGCGCTCGATGCCCAGTGCCTCCCACTCGCAGGTGAGGACTTTCAGCCCTGCGTCCTCGCAGAGCGCCTTCATCCCTTCCGGGTAAATCCGCCAGCAGTCCACCGGATCCTCGTGATATTCCCAACTCACCGGCGATATGGTGATGACGTGGCCGCCGGGGCGTACCACGCGCGCAAGCTCGGGCATCCACCGCCAGATTTTCCGCACATGCTCGATGACGCTGGATGAGAGCACGATGTCGTAGCTGCCTGTCTCGATCGGGAAAACATTCTCGTCCGACGTCTTGTAAGTGAGCGGAATGTCGTTGCGGAAAGACAGATCGAGCGTGTGCCAAGTCAGCGAGCTGTCTTTCACGATTTCCTGAAAATTGGACGGCTGCGCGTTCGGGCCGATTTCGAGGATTCGCAGACCCGGCTTGAAATAACCGAGGGCGTGTTTTTTGAAAAGGAGCTGTGTGTTCTGGTGCATTTAAAAGGGCTCGGCCTGCGCGGGCAAACGATAGATGGCGGCCACTGGCACGGTGCGTTCAGCGCCGCTTCAGCCAGCCCATCGGGTGGTGGGTGACCATGAACCGGTCGCATCGCTCCTGATCCAGGGCAAACTCGCTGTGCTGCGCGAGGAATTTCCGGATGGCAGGCAGGGGGCCTGGGCGGCCTTGTTTCTGGAAGGAGTTGACGATGTCGATGACTCCATCCTGCACCATGAGGTAGGAACCGGGGGTGACAAATGCGCTGTAAATCTCCAGCTCCCTGGCCACATGCGCCTCGCTGTGATCGCTGTCGAGGATGACCATGACGGGGCCACCGCAGCGCGCGACGCGCTCCCGGACGGTAGCGACGATGGTATCGTCCACCGAGGTGCCGAGGAGGAACTGCACGCGGGGCAATTGCAGTTCGTGCAGCTTTTCCACATCAATGGAGACGATCTCGCCGTGGCCCATCAGGTCGAAGAGGTGCGAATAGTAGCGCGCGGAACCGCCCCGGTTCGTCCCGCACTCGATCAGGAGCGCCGGCTTTATTTCGGCCAGCGTTTCCTGAATCGTCCAGAGGTCGAGCGTGTTTTGCCAGATGGGGTATCCGAGCCATGTGGTGCTGCCGAAATTCCCGGTTTTGCGGATCAGCTGCCCCAGAAAGAGCCGGCTGACGACGGGGGCGATCAGGCGGTCGTAAATCCGTTTGCCTCCGCATTTGGTGATGATGTTTCTCAGCATAAGCTAGGTGCCCTTGTCACTGGAATCGCGGTCCGAAGGGAAGGCTATTTTCAATGGGTTCTGTTTGGTTTGGATCATCACTGCGACCAGCGCGGCGAGGAGGGCGGCTTCGGCGAGCAAGACTGAGAGTCCCATCCCCGTCACCGAAAAAAGCGGGACCAGGAGGCACGACGAGACGAGCGCGATGGCTGCCGCAAAAAAAACGCAACTGTTGAGAAGGCGATCCAGCCCGAGCACGATGAGCCAGTTCAGATTGATGGAGTAGCTCATCCAGTTGATGAGCGGGAGGAAGCTCAGCATCCGCAGCACCCGCGCTGACTCGTGGAACTCCGCCCCGAGCAGCCGGGCGACAATCATGTCGCTCGCAAACCAGATGACAGCCGACCCGAGCGCCGCCATGACAAAAAGGACTGCCGTTCCCCGAACAAAAAGCCTCGCCGCACCCGCGCGGTCGCCAGCGATGCGGTAATTGATTTTTGTGTGCAGGGCGGTGCTGAACGGGCCGACGAGGGCTGTGGCTGCACGGATGATTTTCTCCGCGCCCGCGTAGATGCCGACCGCCTGCATGGGCGCGAAGAGGCCGAAGACGAAAACATTCGCCTGATTCACGAACGCCCCTGAGAGGCTGAACAGGAACATGCCGGAACTCTCCCGGCAGACTGCGAGCGGACTGCGCGTGAACCCGAGTCTCAGCTGAACCTGACGGCACACGGCGCGGTATCCCGGCACGAGCGCAACCAGACCGCCGCACGCCTGGAGCAGGAACACCACAAAGGCGTGATCCGGCGAGGATACGAGGAGGAAAACCGGCAACGAGGCGATCAGCTTGGTGGTGAGATCGAGTGCGCTGGAGAAGCGCATCTGGTCGAGGCCCTGCAGAATCCAGCTTGGCGAGAAGGAGTTGATCGCCACGGCTGCGAAACCAACGAGGGGCAGTCGCAGGTCGCTGTGAAGCCCCGGGATGGTGATCACGCAGAGGATGAGGATGAGGCCGACCGGGAGCAGGAGAAAAATGCGGGCCATCGTAATCTCCGAGCAGATGGTGCCGACTTTCACCCGGTCGTCACGATGCCGCGCGATCAGTCGCGTGCCATGAAACCCAAAACCCCACGCGAGGGGGACACCGAGCAGGAGGCAGAATCCCTGCACAAAAACGAGCTGGCCCCACGCGTGCTTGCCGAGCACTCGCGTGAGATATGGAATCGTGAGGAGCGGCAGGACAAAGCTGGCGAAAAAAGAGGCGTAGAGGAAAAGGAGATCGCCCGTGATTTTGCGCCTGAACAGTGTTCGGAGGATCGCGCCTGCATACCGGAGGGTAGCCCACGGGCGGAGGCGCGTGCTCATGCGCGGGCTTCGGCCACGACGACGATGTCGTAAGGCAGCAGGCGCTCCCGCCAGCGCCGGGGCACGAGGTTTTCAAGTGCCAGAAGCGGATTCACAGGGAGGGGGAACCGGAAGGTTTGAAGCATCCAAAGCACCATGCGTGTGAGAATGAGCATGCAGTATTCGGTGCGAACCACGCGCCAGCCGGCGGCTTCGACGAGGCGCGTGATTTCTCCCTCACGGTAGCCCTCGACGACGTGGCCCTCGTTTGGGAACCATTCGGGAGGGTGCGGCACGGAGATCACGAGCCGTGCTCCGGGACGCGCGACGCGGCGGAATTCGGCGAGCGCCCGCTCCGGGTGGTGCAGGTGCTCGAGCACTTCCATGCACTGGACGAAGTCGAATTCGCCGTCTCCGAACCGCAGCTCTTCCGCACTGCACTGGGCAAACTCCGCCGTGGTGGTAAGCCCGGATTCCCCGACCTGCCTGCGCGCCATCGCGAGCAAATCCGCAGCGTAGTCGCAAAGCATCGCGGGCGTCCCGTGCCGCAGATGGTTTTCGATGGCGTAGCTGCCGCCGCCGCAGCCGGCATCCAGCGCGCGGATGCCGGGCCTGCGAAACTCCGACGCGGCACGACGGAGGATGCGCCCCTGGGTCATCCAACGGATGGACTGGCTGTTGGCAAACAGGAGGCCAAGCAGCCGCTTGGCGCGGTAGCCGGTGAGCATTTTTTTCACGCCGCGATGGGTAGTGTCGGCATGCGTTTGCGTCGAGGCATATGGTGGAGGAAACCAGACATGGAGCCCTTGTCGCGGCGAATCCGACCTTTACGCGACACCTGTCGCCGCTGACTGAACGACAAACGCCGCACCGCTCTTCGCTGCCTTTGATTCTGATTTTCGCAGGTGAAGACAGATGACGCAGAGCAGCCCCACAAAAATCCCGGTCCAGAAATTCATCGGGAACACTGTGATGCCTGAACCTGCGGCATGTGAGAGGATGAAGATGATCACGATCGCCATGAGTCTTGCGGCGAGCGCACGGATGCCGTCCTTCCCTGTTGGCAAATCGAGCACGGAACGGTGTGCCCGCCACAGGAAGTAAATCGCCACCAGAGCTCCGATAAACACGGGGATCGCTCCCAAGCGGAGAATCATCTGGCTGAAAATGTCGTGGGAAAATTCCACGTCCCCATACGTGCTATCGGTTATCCGAAACTTCAACGGGTTTGCAACGAGCGGCCAAGAGGAAGGATTGGTCAGCACGTTCTGGTATCCCATCAGCCGGTCGCTAAAGGTGCCCAATCGAAAGGCTTGCACCTGCCAGTCCGAATTTGACGGCAGAAATCCCTGGAGCTTGTCCATCGCATCCTGAAGCTGTTGCGCGAACAGAATCATCCCCCCCATGATGACGGCGGAGAAGGAATAGGCCATCAGCACACCTTTTCCTGTTCGGAAAAGCCTTGCAAAGGCAACCATCCCCAGTCCGGCAAAAACCGCGCCGCGCCCCATGGACAGCAGCAGCGCGACGGTGTAAATACACACCACGGCCACGGCTTGCGCACGGCTGCGGCCTTTGGCCGACGCCGCAGTGAAATGCACCGACAATGCCAGCATGAACATCATGACGTTGCTGTATGAATGCGGGGATCCAAGAGTGGAAAACGGACGCGGACGGACGTCGTTGAACGTGGGGTCTGCGATGATAGTGAGACCTGATTTCAGGTAAGTGATCTCGAAATCGCTCAACCCCATGAAAAACTGCCAGATGCCGTAAAGTGCGACCGGCACCCCCGTGAACACACAGAATTTCAAAAACCGCTCGACCTGCTCCCGCGTCGTGAAGCACTGGAGCACCGCCCACGGCAGCAGGAAATAGACGGTGCTGTTCGCGACCGTCTTCAGCCCATAGACTAGGCTGCCCGCCGTGAACGCCTCCATCCCTCCAAAGCCGATAAACGAAGCACCGGCCGCAATGAACACCAGCCGCTCCACAGGCTTTCCACGCTTGCGGAAAAAGATCCGCTGGATTACGCACCCGATGAGAATGCCAATACTGGCCAGGGGGGCGATGGCGAGCACGGCGGTCACGTCGTCAATGCCGGTCCGCCCTGTCACCACGAGCAGGCGTTTGACTTCGTCGAGGTAGAAAGTGATCGGCACCATCACATAGAGCATCCGTCGAGGCTGGATGGTTCCGACAACGAGCAGCAGGCCGCCGATCAACATCGCCGCTTTCGTGAACGGGTTGTCGGAAGTGAAAATGAACCCGGATGCCAGAAAAATCCCGAGCAGCGAAAACGTGACCGCCGCCGCGAGGCCCACTGCGTTGTAGTTCGTCTTGGAGTCAATCATCGCCGTGGTCGCCTTGGGCTTTTGGAGTGTCCGGTCACCGGTTCGGGGACGCCGTGCCGGAGCCCATCACCGATGGAAACCTGCCGGGATAAAGCTCCTTGGGATCGAACCGTACGCGGATCAGGTTCCTGCCGTTGCGCCGGATACGTTCGATGATCCCGTTTTTGAAATCCACGAGCACATCCGTATTTTTCACGATCAGCTTTCCCTTGATCTCGGGCATACGCTTGCCGTCGTTTTCATCGCAGGTCACGGCCCCTTCCGTCGTCATGAGACAACGCTTCGTCGCGCCGCGGCTGTAGGTGATGTCCCACACGCCGGCAAACTTCGCAAAGCCCGCGCCCGACGCCGCCACGCCGGCAATCTCGTCCTGCACAGCCGCAGCCCCGCGTGCATCGCCCCGTGCGCCGAGGGTGCGCTTCAGCGATTCCAGCTTCGAGATGTAGCGGCTGCGGAACGGAGCGGTCGCAAAATCCACGTCACGCTCGAATCCTGCGCGCATCTGCGCCAGCTCCGGAATCTCATCTTCCGCACCGCCGCAGCGCAAAGGCAGCACGGCGGCGAAAGCGATGAGCAGGATGGTGATGGAAATGCGTGGGGCACTCACTGAATTCAGATAGGCGCTGTGAAAAACAGTGTCAACCGGATCGTCCCCCGCACTGCGCGGCCGCTATGCCGACGGCGACGGATGTGCCGAGCGGTCATTTGCAAACCGCCCACGTTTTCCTTTCACAGCGCGCGGCTTTTGCGCTCTCATCCACGCCACATGAGTGAGCAGTTCGACGTTTGCTACATCGCACAGCTCGCGCGGCTGGAATTGTCCGCCGACGAAATCGCGAAATTCCAGAGCCAGCTCGGCCAGGTGCTTTCGCATGTCAATGACGAGACACGTCGCACCGCGCTGGCTGGCCAGCCGTTCCGCGAGCACCGCGCCTGCGCAACCGGCCCCGACGATGAGGTAGTCCCAAGTCATGTCACCCACGCGAAAACAAAACTGCCGGCGTCGCATTTGCATCCGCCGCACACACGCGGGAAAGCGCGACGGTCGCGGGGAAAATCATGGCGGCAGAAATCCAAGGCATCGGCGGTTCGTCGGCTATTTCGCGCAACACGTCAACATGCGGCGACACACCGTGCGGCACGCATTATTTCTTCTGCTTCTGCAGCCACTCGTATGCAGCGGCCTCGCTCTCGGTGCGCATCCGGCGCAGGTATTCAGAAATGAGTTCGCTGTCCTGGCTGCGGAGGACTGATACCAATTCCCCATTGTCGTTAAACCATCGCCTTCTGATTTCAGGGGTTAGGTTGTTATCATCACAATGGCGACTTGGTATGATTCGATTCCCGCGGCCACTCCCTTCACGTCCGCCTTCTTCTGTTCGATCTCGGTAAGGCGCTCCGCTGGGGCGACCTTCAGCCAGTCCGGCTGCGAACCGGCAGGCAGCGCTTCGAGCGCGCGTTTTTCTATCGCGATGCCGACGAGCTGACCGATGAGCATGCGCGAAGCCTCGGGTGTGGCGAATGTGCGACCGAGCGCGTAGGTGACCCGCAGCGCCTCGTCCGCGAGGGCGGCGTGTCGCCAGCTCCTCACGCGCGAGCAGTTCCCGTCGGTTTCATTTTTTCAAACTCCGCCAGCGCCATTCCGACGACCTGATCCATGTTCTCATCGTGGCGCGTCACGAGCCGACCGGCGAACGTTTTGCTTTCAGGCATGCCCTCGGCCCGGTGGGCGTGAGGTGGCGGAATCACAACTGATTGCGCACATGTGCGGAAGCGTGATCCCGAATATCGCGAGGGTGCCGGCCTCGAGATGCTCCCGCGCATCCCCGCGGCTGTGCTCGCCGGGATCCGGCAGATCACGATCGGGTTCCACGGCCTCGTTTATCCCGAGACCACCCCGCGCGAGTCGCGCTTTCTCACGGCGAGCCTCATTTTGAAAAACCACACCGGCTAGGCAATCGCGGACGGATCCTACTTCGCGGCTTTCACGTCCTTCACCGTCCATTTTGTCACGGTAAGACCCTTCGCACTGCGGCTGCTCACGGGCAGCGATGCCAGATCGAAATCCAGCTCGCGCACACGCGCGCCGCTGCGGCCGTCGAGCGAGACGTGGAGGGTCTTGGGCATTTCCTTTTCCGTCGCGGCGATGTGCAGGAAGACGACCTTGGAATTTTCGCTCTTCGCGAGCGGGTAGAGCTTGTCGCGCGACAGGCCGCCGATTTGGAATTTCTTTGCGAAGGCCTTCCCGGTTTCGCCATCCTCATAGACCATCGTGTAGAAGTTCGTGTCGCCGTCCTTCGGCCAGATCGCGATGTGGATGATTTCGCGGCCCATGAAAATCTTGTCGGCGACTTTCGCGACCTTGAGCGAGCCGTCCTTCATGATGGTGAGGACACTGTCGAGGATCGTGCACTCCTGCACGAATTCGTGCTGGCGCCAGTTGAGGCCGATGAAGCCGTCGGTGCGGTTGACGTAGAGGCGTTGGTTTGCCGAGACGACTGCACTCGCATCAATCTGCGCAATCTCGTCGTAGCTCGTGCGGCGCTTGATGCCCTTGCCGTATTTTTGCTGGAGCATCTCAAACCACGCGACGGTGTAGCCGGTGAGGTTCTTGAGGTTCGCCTTCGTCTCCTTCATGCCCTCCTCGATTTTCTTCATCGCCTCGTCGGCTTGGAAACGGTTGTAGGCCGAGATGCGTTTGATGCGGATCTCGGTGAGCCGCACGATGTCCTCCTCCGTCACCTCGCGGCGCAACGTCTTGATGAACGGCTTCAGCCCTTTCTGGATCTCATCGAGCACGCTCTCCCACGTCTTCGATTTCTCGATGTTCCGGTAGATGCGCTCCTCGATGAAAATGCGTTCCAGCGAATCCCAGTGCCACTGCTGTTCGAGTTCGCCGAGTTTGATTTCGAGTTCGCGTTTCAGGAGCGCCTTGGTCGCCTCGGCGCTGGTCTTGAGGATGTCGCGGACGCCGAGGAAATGCGGCTTGTCGTCGCCGGTCTCTGGGTTGCGAACGATGACGCACGCCGCCGGGTTGAGCTGCACCTGGCAGCTCGTGAAAACGTAGAGCTGCTGGATCACTTTCTCCGGCTCCGCGCCCTGCGGCAGATGGATGAGAATCTCCACCTTGTCCGCCGTGTTGTCGTCCACATGCTTCACCTTGATCTTCCCTTTCGCATTCGCCGCCAGGATGGACTCGATCAGCGAAGTCGTCGTCACGCTGAAGGGCAACTCCGTGACCGCGAGCAGATATTTCGAGCGCACCTCGATCTGCGCGCGCACCTTCACCTTGCCGCCGCGCTCACCGTCGTTGTAGTCGGCGAAGTCGGCGGTCCCGCCGGTCGGGAAGTCGGGGAGAATGCGGAAGGTTTTCCCCTGCAAGTGATTGATCGCCGCGCGGCAGAGGTCGTTGAAATTGTGCGGCAGAATCTTCGTCGAGAGTCCGACCGCGATGCCATCCGCGCCTTCGAGCAGCACGATGGGAAATTTCGCCGACAGCGTGATGGGTTCCTTGTTGCGCCCGTCGTAGCTGAGCTGCCACGTCGTCGTCTTCGGGTTGAAAAGCACGTCCTTCGCGAACGCCGTGAGCCGCGCCTCGATGTAACGCGGCGCCGCCGCATCGTCGCCCGTGAGCGTGTTGCCGTAATTCCCCTGCGGCTCGATGAGCCACCCGCGCTGCCCGATGGAAACGAGCGCCGCGCCGATGGACGCATCGCCATGCGGATGCAGCTTCATCGTCGCGCCGACGACATTCGCGACCTTGTGAAAGCGCCCGTCGTCCATGTCCCACAGCGTGTGCAGCACCCGCCGCTGCACCGGCTTCAACCCGTCATCAATGTGCGGCACCGCGCGGTCGAGGATCACGTAGCTCGCGTATTCGAGGAACCAATTCCGGTAGCTCTGCGCCAGCGGAGCCTGCTCATCCTGCACCTTCTCGCCCTCCTTGCGCCTCGGAGCCACGGCTTCTGCCTGCACATCCGCGGGCGCATCGGTCGCACCATTCCCATTCGCTTCAGCCGTCACCGCAATCGGCTCATCGGATGCAGGCGCAGGCGCGGCATCCAAATGCAGTTCTGGCTGATCGCTGGGGATCAGTTTCTTCGATGGTTTTCCGTCAGGCTTGTTCGGTCGTTTGGGCATTGAGAAAATGTCGCGAGCTTTTTCCACAGCCATCCCGCCGTGGTCGAGGCAAATGGATGCACGCCCATCCCAACGCGAAAATTTAGAGCGTGACGCCTACATTGAAGCCAAAGGTTTTCCGAGTGCCGCTCGCTGCATCTCCGGTATTGCCACAATGCAGTGCGCGTAATACCTTCCGCGCATGACAACCATCTCGTTGAAAGTCCATGACACGCTTGACTCTCGCTTGACGGAGGAAGCGCAGCGGAGGCGCACGTCCAAGTCTGCGGTGATTCGCGAGTGTGTTGAGAAGATGCTGCTCGCGCCCCGCAAGGATCGCGCGGCTTCATGCCTCGACCTCGCCGGTGATTTGGCGGGCTGCCTCAAGGGGCCGCGCGACATCGCCACGAACCCGAAACACCTCGAAGACTTCGGCCAATGAGGGAGGTCGTCATCGCCGATACCGGGCCGCTCGTCGCCTTCCTCGTCCGGCAGGCGCAGCATCACCGTTGGGCGTGCGAGACGATGGCGACGCTCCGCCCGCCGCTGCTCACCTGCGAACCGGTGCTCGCCGAAGCCGCGCACATCCTTCGCCGCCACGGCTGCGACACCGATCCGCTGCTGGCGTTGATCGAACGCGGCGTGCTCAACATCGCCTTCTCCATCGAGACCGAACTTGCCCCGCTGCGCCAGCTCATGCGCCGTTACCGCGACCAGCCAATGTCGCTCGCCGACGCCTGCCTCGTCCGCCTCGCCGAACTCCACGACAAGCCTCGCGTCTGGACGCTCGACTCCGATTTTCGCGTCTATCGCCGCCTTGGGCGGCTGGTCATTCCGATACTGATGCCGGACGACGAAAGTCGGAAGAAATGAACCAGACGTCCGCTACTCACCTCGTCGTCTTTAATTCAAACACTTAGTGTCGAATGCCAGCCCACCTCTCATCCGTATCTCGACGCACATTTCTGACCCACTTGGGTGGGGTCGGAGTTTTCGGCTCCGTGATTCGCGCTGCCGCAACGCGTTCAGTCGATCCGGACCGTATCGCCATTCTCAACGATACGCACATTGGCAAAAACCATCCGTCGAACTCGCCGATTCCTACGCACTTGCGCGAGACGGTGGCGTGACTGGTGGGGCAAGAGCGTCATCCGGCGGCCGTAATCATCAACGGCGATCTTGCCTTGAATGATGGCCAGGCAGGCGACTACGAGCACTTCGCAAAACTAATCGCGCCGCTGCGTGACGCGGATATTCCGGTCCATCTCACCTTGGGGAACCATGACAACCGCGACGTCTTCTATAAAGTAATGAAATTGGGGAGGCCCGCGGAACCGCCCGTGGTATCGAAGCATTTGAGCGTGATTCCTCTCGCCAAGGTAAATCTATTCCTTCTCGATTCGCTCAAGGGAACGAATGTCGCGCAAGGACTGCTGGGGAACGAGCAACTTGCCTGGCTGGGTCGCATGTTGGACAAGCATCCCGAAAAACCGGCTTTAATTTTTGCCCATCACAATCCCCGACTGGCTGGCGACGAGAAATATTTTGACGGTGGATTGGAAGATTCGAATCCCCTTTGGGACTTTCTCGAAACTCGGACGCAGGTGAAGGCCTATGTCCACGGGCACATTCATGACCGGCGCTATTACCGGCACCGTGATATTCACATCATTGACACACCCGCGACCTCCTTCGTTTTACGGAACGCTGAAACCACGACTGGTTGGACAATGGCGCAACTGTCAGATCGGGGCGGCGAGTTCACTACGCTGACACATCTCAAGCAACACGCTTGGAGCGGTGCTGTGCGAAAGTTAATGTGGCGACCTGCTTGACGAGGCTTTCTGCTTTAAGCCCTTGGAGAAGCCCGGAAGCAGTCTACGCTATTGCCTCAATCAGGTCTTTCTCCACGCGCAGGTTTTCGATGATGAACTCCTGCCGCTCCTGCGTGTTCTTTCCCATGAAGAACGACAGCAGTTCGTCGGAACTGTAGAGGTGGTGGAGGTTGATGGGGTCGAGGCGGATGTTTTCGCCGATGAAGTCCTTGAATTCGCCGGCGGAGATTTCGCCGAGGCCTTTGAAGCGCGTGATTTCGTGGCTCGCGCCGAGGGCGGTGACGGCGGCCTGTTTCTCCTGCTCGCTGTAGCAATACTTCGTGACCTTCTTGTTGCGGACGCGGAAGAGCGGCGTTTGCAGGATGAAGAGGTGGTTGTTGCGGATGACGTCGGGGAAGAATTGCAGGAAGAACGAGAGCAGCAGCAGGCGGATGTGCATGCCGTCCACGTCGGCGTCGGTGGCGATGACGATCTTGTTGTAGCGCAGGCCGTCGAGGCCGTCCTCGATGTTGAGCGCGGCCTGGAGGAGGTGGAACTCCTCGTTCTCGTAGATGACCTTTTTCGTGAGGCCGTAGGTGTTGAGCGGTTTGCCTTTCAGCGCGAAGACGGCCTGCGTCTGCACGTCGCGCGTGGCGGTGAGTGAGCCGGCGGCGGAGTCGCCCTCGACGATGAAGAGCGTGCTCTCCTCGGCGCGCGGATTTTTGTCGCCAAGATGGAGGCGGCAGTCGCGCAGCTTCTTGTTGTGCAGCGAGGCTTTCTTTGCGCGTTCCTTGGCGATGTTGCGGATGCCGGCGAGTTCCTTCCGCTCGTGCTCGTTCTCCTCGATTTTCTTGCGGATGATCTCGGCGGTCTCGCGATTTTTGTGTAGGTAGGTGTCGAGCGCCTGCTGGACGAACTTGCCGACGAATTCCTTGATGGTCGGCCCCTTCGGCCCGACCTCGGTGGAGCCGAGCTTCGTCTTGGTCTGCGACTCGAAGACAGGCTCCTGCACGCGCACAACGATCGCGGCATCTATGGACTGCCGCACATCCGCGGCGTCGAACTCCTTTTTGAAATGATTGCGCAGCGTCGCGACGAACGCCTCGCGGAATGCCGCGAGATGCGTGCCGCCCATCGTGGTGTGCTGGCCGTTCACGAAGGACCAGTATTCCTCGCCGTAGTGGTTGCCGTGCGTGACGGCGATTTCGATGTCGTCGCCCTCGAGATGGATGATGGGATAGAGCGGCTCGCCGCTGAGTTCCTTCGTGAGCAGATCCTTCAGGCCGTTCGCGGATTTGAAGGGCTTGCCATTCAGCGTGAGCGTGAGGCCGCGATTCAGGAACGCGTAGTTCCACAGCATGTCCTCGATGAACTCGAGGCGGAACTTGAAGTCCTTGCCGAAGAGCGCCTCGTCCGGCGTGAACTCGATGAGCGTGCCGTTCCGTTCGTCCGTCTTCGTCACGCGCGACTGCGACTTGAGCTTCCCCTTTTCAAAATCCACGACCTTCGTCTCCCCCTCGCGCACCGCTTGCGCGCGGTAGTTCAGCGAGAGCGCGTTCACCGCCTTCTGCCCGACGCCATTGAGCCCGACGGCCTTTTGGAAAGTCTCGCTGTCGTATTTCGCGCCCGTGTTGATGATTGAGACGCAGTCCACGAGTTTCCCCAGCGGGATGCCGCGCCCGTAATCACGCACCTTCACGCTGCGATCCGTGATCTCCACCTCGATCTTCTTTCCCTGCCCCATCATGAATTCATCGATGGAGTTGTCGATCGTCTCCTTCAGCAGCACATAGATGCCGTCCTCCGCGTGGTTCCCGTTGCCGAGCCGGCCGATATACATGCCGGGCCGGAGCCGGATGTGCTCGAGCGAGCTGAGGGTCTTGATGCTGGCTTCGGTGTAGTTGGACGCCATGGGTTTTTGTGGGCGGGAAAAGACGGCACGCGGGGCCGCGCTGACAAGCTCAATCCCGACAGCTCAATCCCCGCTGCGC
This sequence comes from Verrucomicrobiota bacterium, assembly GCA_014189875.1. Classification (GTDB taxonomy): domain Bacteria; phylum Verrucomicrobiota; class Verrucomicrobiia; order Chthoniobacterales; family Chthoniobacteraceae; genus SXWH01. The sequence continues at coordinate 13,646 of BJFP01000082.1, forward strand.
GTCCTCGGCGTCGAGGTTGAGCTTTTTCAGCAGCGGGTCGAGCGGTGTCGCGCGCCTGTCGGCCCAGGCAAATTTCGGGTGATGGCACGTCGCGCACGCGACCGTCTGCGTCGCGGACAAGATCGGATCGAAGAACAGCAGACGACCGAGCGTGATCTTTGCGGGCGTCGAAGGATTGTCCGCAGGCTCAGGGGCGCGTGCGGGCAGCGATCTCTGCACGCTGCTGCTCTCATTTTGCGCGAACGACGACGACGGGCCGCCGCTTTTCATCGAGGGCTACGCCGGGAATCTCAGCGTCGCGCCGGGCGAGGAGGGCCAGCAGGAGGAGGGAGCGGCGCATGGGGGGTGGGTGTGACTTGAACGACTAGCCGCGGCGCTGGGGGAAGTCCTCAGTGCTCATTCTACTTATCCTAAATCCGGCGATGGGAGGAGCGGATGTCGCGCAAAGGCGCAGAGACGCAAAGGGATGCGCATGGGTTCGCACTCACCCGGTGGGTGAATGCCTGCTTGTTGGCATCTGCTTCTTCTTTGCGCCTTTGCGCCTTTGCGCGACATCCCATCGCCGGATTTAGG
>BJFP01000083.1 GCA_014189875.1 Verrucomicrobiota bacterium
AAGAAACATCAACGGTGCTCCGAGACGTGCGCGCCAAGCGGTGAGCGTGTGCTCCGCGCCGTCGGCAATGTTTACGATGAAATCGCGCCCGCGCACGAGGCCCTGGCGTTCGAGCGCGGCGCTGGCGCGCGTCTGGTAGAGGGCGATGCTCGCGTCGCCGAGCAGCGTGCCGTGGTCGAAGTAGATCCTTGTGCCGGGCGCGATGTGCGATTTTTCGAGCTGGCGGATCAGTTCACACTCGTCCGGCGCGTCGGCGGTGAGGTCCTCGAAAAATGGCGAGAGGCACGCGAAGCGTCCGAACGTCCCCGCATGGCGCATCGCCATCCACAGCGCAAGTGCGCCACCGAGACCGAAGCCGAGCACACCGGTGTTCGCCGGATCGGGCAGCGTGCGGTCGCGGCAAAATGTCCAGTCAATGAACGGCTTCAGATCGTTCACGAGGAAATCGGCCATCTTCGGGCCGTCGAACTGCGGCGAGAGTTCCTCGTCGCGCTGGCCGAATTCCTCGCGGTGAAAGATGGCGACGAGGATCACATCGGGAATGAGCCCGTGCTTTGCGAGCCTGCGAACGCAGTCGTCGGCGGTGAGCGATTCGTGGCCGGGCGTGTCGAGCGCGGCGAGCGTGTCCTGACCGTCGAGCAGGTAGAGCACGGGATGCCGCGAGTCGCCGCTGCGCATGTAGCCCGGCGGCAGCCACACGACCGCGCGGCGGTGATGGCCGAACAGCGTCGCGTCGAGTTCGCAATCAATCGTCTTCCCGAAAATCCAGTCGTGCTCCAGCGGCGGGCAGTCCTTCCAGTGGTCCACCTCGATCGCGACTTCGATGTCGTGCAGCACGAGGTACTGGTAGTTCAGAGCGACAGTGCCATCGGGAGCGGTCTCCTCGCTGTCCCATGAGCCGCGCGTGATTTTGAACTCCACCAGGCCGCCCGGAAGATCCGCCGCGCCGCGGAATTTCCCGTCATCGCTGCGGTCGAGCGCGAGTCCGCGCTCGGGCTGCCAGTTGCCGAGCGCGGGATCGGTGCCGACGATCACCACGCGCTGTCGCGTGGGGGCGTGCGGGATGGTGACTTCAAAAGTGAGGCGCGGCATCGCGCCGCAAGGCTAGCTCACCGGTGGCGGAAGGGAAACTGCAATACGCAGCGCAAACATCACGCAAGCCCAGCCCATTCCACCGGCAACATGCGACCGTCCTGTCCGGCGCTGAAGGTCAGGCGTCCGTCGGGTGCGGCTTCCACGCGGCAGTCAATATTCGCGGGGCCGTCGGCGGCGGGCGTGATGCCCTTTACCACGAAGACGCCGAGCGGCTTCGGTGCGGAGCCGAGTCCGGCCTGGCCCTGCTGGAGCCGCACGCGCGCCTCGGTGCCGCCGTTTTCCTTTGCGCGGACCGGAAGCTTGTGCGCGGCGGGCAGCGGCTGGCGCGGGTTCAGCAGCACGCCGCCTTCCTCGCCGCCGTCGAGCGAGACGAGCACGGGACGCAGCAGCGAGCCGGCCTGGTGGACTTCGAGCATCTCGCCGGACTGCGCGCGCAGGCCGCTCCAGAATTCGATCGTCGTCGCGGCGGCGGTCTTGAAGTCCTCGGGCGCGTCGCCGAGTTGCGCACGGCGGAGCACCTCGATGGCCTGCTCCGGCTTGCCGCACTGCTTGAGCGACTGCGCGTAATTCCAGTCGAGCCGCTTCGTAAATCGTCCGCCGGAAACTGCGGGCTGGATCATCGTTTCGAGCGTCGCTGCATCGCCCGCGTCGCCGAGCATTGCGGAATATTGCAGCAGGATTTCCTCGGAGTTCGGGTTGCGCTCGTACGCCTTCGCCGCGTACGCGACTGCCGCCGCGGTGTCGCCGCGCTGGCCGGCGATGCTGCTCGCGAGGAGCAGCGGCATCCACGCGCCGCGCTTGTCGGCAAATTCCACGAGCACCTTCTCCTTCTCCGGGCCGTGATCATTTTGCAGATCAAAGTAGATGCCGAGCGCGGCCTGGATGTTCGGGTCGCGTTCGATCGTCGCTTCCAGCGCGGCGCGTTCACCGGCCTTGTCGCCCGCGGCGTTGCACGTCTGCGCGATGTTGAAGAAGCCCCACGCGTCGTTCGGATTCACCTGCGTGAATTTTTCAAACGCGGCCTTCGACTTCTCATACTCACCGGCGAGGCGGTAACCCGCGCCGAGCGCGGCCAGGATGCGCGGATCGTTCGGGCGCATCGCGTCGGCTTTTTCCAGCGCCTTCACGCCCACGTCGGGGATGATCCCGTCGCGCAGCATCTGCTCGCCGAATCCGATGAGCTGATCGAGGTTCGCCGCGATCTGATCGATCTGGCCCGCGGCCATCTGCCGGAACTGTTCCACCGGCACGACGACCGCCGAATTCGGATCCTTCTGGTCGCGGAGCAGCTTCACCGCGGCCTTGAGTTGCACGAGCGATTCCAGCGCGACGGTGTCATTGTTGTTGAGGTTCACCGCGTTCGTGAACGCCTGCACGGCCTTCGCCCGTTCGCCATTTTCGGCGAGCATCGCGCCGAGATTATTCCAGATGAAAGGCACGCCCGGCGCCTTCTGTGCGGCCTCGGCGTAGAGGCGCACGGCCTCCTGGTCGTTGCCGCTCTGCCGAAAAACGTATGCCTGGTGAAAGAGCCCGTACGCCGAGCCGGGGTGAGCCTTATCAATCGCCGAGAGAAGCTCGGATGCGCGCGCGTATTCCTGATCTTCGAGCGCCTCCGTCATCTCCTGGAAATGCTCCGACGCCTCGACGAATCCGCGCCACGGCCCGATGATCGTCGGCTCGCTGCTCACGCAAGATTGCACGCCACGCAGGAGCGAAGGCATGTCAAATTCGCCCTTCTCGGGATTCGGCTGCTGCGCGTCCGCGGGCCACGGAATGCGGTTCGGGAGTCCGAAGAACTGAAGTTGCCATGCAGGGGTTTCGATCCAGATGTAGGTGCTCATGTGATTGGAAAAAGTGAAGCGGGCTAGCCGCCGATGAGATTCATGATCGCACCCTTGTCCGCGCGCGCGGTGACGATGCCGGAGATGCGATCCTTCGCGACATCGGGATCCTTCAGCCCGTGACCAGTGACGGTGCAGACGATCTTCGCGCCCTCAGGAATCTTCGGCAGCGGGCATGCGGCGCAGCGCGCCTTGCCCGCGCACTTCATCAGCCCCGCGATGCTCGCCGCGCTCGCGGGCTCGACGAAGACGCCCTCATTTCTTGCGAGCCAGAATTGCGCTTCGAGAATTTCCGCATCTGTCACGATGTCCACCGCGCCGCCGGAATCGCGCATCGCGGCAGTGGCCAAGTCCCAGCTTGCGGGATTGCCGATGCGGATCGCGGTCGCAACGGTCTCGGGATTCTCGATCACCTTGTTGTGAAAAATCGGCGCGGAGCCTGCGGCCTGGAAGCCCGTCATCACCGGGAGTTTCTTCGCACGGCCATTCGCGTGAAATTCCCGGTAGCCCATCCAGTATGCGGAAATGTTTCCCGCGTTGCCGACCGGGATCATGTGCAGATCCGGCGCGTCGCCGAGCGTCTCGATGATCTCGAACGCCGCGGTCTTCTGCCCTTCGAGGCGGAACGGGTTGATCGAATTCACGATCGCAATCGGCTCCGTCTCGCCGATCTCGCGCACGAGCCGCAGTGCGTCATCGAAGTTCCCCTCGATGGCTACGACCTTCGCGCCGTACATGAATGCCTGCGCCAGCTTGCCGAGCGCGATTTTTCCCGCGGGCAAAAGCACGATGCTCGCGATGCCTGCGCGCGCCGCGTATGCCGCTGCCGCTGCTGAAGTGTTGCCCGTGCTCGCGCAGATCACCGCCTTCGCGCCGCTTTCGACGGCCTTCGAGATCGCCATCGTCATCCCGCGATCCTTGAACGATCCGGTCGGATTCAGCCCCTCGTACTTCACAAAGACCTCCGCGCCACGCCCGACGATCGCGCTCAGCCGCGGCGAATGGATCAGCGGCGTCGAGCCTTCGTTCAGCGAGATCACGGGCGTCGCATCGCTCACGGGCAGGAACTGCCGCCAGCGTGCGATGACTCCGCGATCGTGGAGTGTGTTGTGGATCATTCTCGGAAAAAAGGAGCGCGGAATATCTGTTCGCACCCGGCGCGCGGCAAGGAGCATTTCGGAAACATCGCGCGCATGCGGAACGGGCCAGGAATAATCCGCAGATGGCACGGATTTTCGCAGATACAGAGGAATTGAACCACGGAGGACACGGAGCGCACGGAGTTCAAGGCACCCCTCTCCGTGCCCTCCGTGTTCTCCGTGGATCAATCAGGGTGCACCTCGATTTTCTGCACACTTCGCGTCTTCGTGGTTTCAATCTGCGTCCATCTGCGAAATCTGCGGACGAGATCTGCACCGCCGGAAATTTTTCCAGTTGCGCGATCAGACTTGACCGCCTACTTCCGCACGCCCCGCCAGCCAGACTACCCTATGAAAACACTCGTCCTCGCCGAGAAACCCAGCGTCGCGCAAGATTTGGCGCGAGTCCTCGGCATGAAACCGGGGCGCGGTGAGGAGTTCTACGAGAACGACAAATATGTGATCTCCAGCGCGGTCGGGCATCTGCTCGAAATCGCCGCGCCCGAGGGCAGCGAGGCGCGTGGAAAGTGGAAGCTGGAGAACCTCCCGAGCCTGCCGGAGTACTTCGACCTGAACCCGATCGAGAAGAGCGCGCCGCGGCTCGCGGTGATCAAAAAGCTGATCAAGCGCAAGGACGTGGGCGCAATCATCAATGCGTGCGACGCAGGCCGCGAGGGCGAGCTCATCTTCCGCAACATCATCCGCGCGACCGCGGCGAAGCAGCCGATCCAGCGGCTGTGGCTCCAGAGCATGACGCCCGATTCCATCCGCACGGCGTTTGCGAATCTGCGCAGTGACGCGGAGATGCTGCCGCTCGCGGATGCCGCCGTGTCGCGCAGCGAGGCGGACTGGCTCGTGGGCATCAATTCAACGCGCGCGCTCACGTCATTCAATTCGCGCGGCGGCGGTTTTCAGAAGACCACGGCAGGGCGCGTGCAGACGCCGACGCTCGCGATTCTCGCCGAGCGCGAGGAGAAGATCCGCGCATTCGTGCCGCGTGCGTATTTCGAGGTGTTCGGCGATTTCCAAATCGAGGCGGGCCAGTATCGCGGACGGTGGTTCGATGAAAAATTCGACGCGAAAAAAGCGACCGATGAGCAGGCAAAGGCCGAGCGCATCTGGGAGAAGGCGCAGGCGGATGCCATCGAGGCGAAGTGCAAGGGCAAGCCGGGCATCATCGAAGAGGAGAAGAAGGCCGCATCGCAGATTTCGCCGCAGCTCTACGACCTCACGACGCTGCAACGCGAGGCCAACGGACGCTTCGGTTTTCCCGCGCGGATGACGCTGCAAATCGCGCAGGCGCTCTACGAAAAGCACAAGGCGCTCACGTATCCGCGAACCGATTCGCGCTATCTGCCGGAGGACCACCTCGACACCGCAAAGAAGGTGATGGGCAGTTTTTCCGGCGACCTCGCGAAGCACGCGAAAAAGGCGATGCAGAGCGGCTGGGTGAAGCCGAACAAGCGAATTTTCAACAACGCGAAGGTGAGCGATCACTTTGCCATCGTGCCGACGGGCACGGTGCCGAGCGGGCTCGATGACAAGGAGCAGCGCATCTTCGATCTCGTGTCGAAGCGGTTCGTCGCGGTGTTCTATCCGGCGGCGCAATTTGAGGACACGACACGCATCACGAGAGTGGAAGGCGAGGCGTTCAAGACGACCGGGCGCATCATCACCGATCCCGGCTGGATGGCGGTGTACGGCCGCGAAGCCGAGGGCGTGGACAGCGAAAAATCCATCGTGCCCGCGAAGTCCGGCGAGCAGGCGCAGACGCTCACGATCGAAGTGAAGGAAAGCCTCACGAAACCGCCCGCGCGGTTCAACGAAGGCACGCTCCTTTCGGCCATGGAAGGCGCAGGCAAGCTCGTGGACGACGAGGAACTCCGCGAGGCCATGGCCGAGCGCGGACTCGGCACGCCGGCGACACGCGCGCAGACGATCGAAGGGCTGATCTACGAGGGCTACGTGATCCGCGACGGACGCGAGCTCGTGGTCACGCAAAAAGGGCTGAGCCTGATCACGCTGCTGCACAATCTCGACGAGCAGAGCCTCACGCAGCCGGCGCTCACAGGAGAGTGGGAGTTCAAGCTCAGGCAGATGGAGCGCGGGAAACTTTCGCGCGCCGATTTCATGGGTGAAATCCGCCGGCTCACGACGGAGATCGTGAACAAGGTGAAGAACCACCAGGGCGGGGAAATCATCGGCAACTACGAGCCGCTCGAAGTCGTGTGCCCGAAGTGCGGCGCGACTCCGTTTGCGGAGACTTTCAAGAGCTACATGTGCAAGGACTGCGGGCTCACCGTTTGGAAAACGGTCGCGAGCCGCGAGCTCGAACGCAGCGAGGTCACGAAGCTGCTCACCGACGGACAGGTCGGCCCGCTCGAAGGATTCCGCAGCAAATTCGGCCGCGCATTTTCCGCCCCGCTGAAACTCGATCGCGAGGAGTGGAAGGTGCAGTTCGATTTCAAAAAAGAGGACGAAGGCGACGGCACGCAGCCCGAGTGGGTGAACCCGGAGCCCGTCGGAAAATGCCGCATGTGCGCGGACGGCCATGTGCTCGAAGCGGCGGAATCATTCCAGTGCGACAAGCGCGCGGAGAAGAAATGCACATTCAAATTGGGCAAGACGATCCTGCGGAAGAATCTCACGCGCTCCGACTGCGCGGCGATGCTGCGCGACGGCAAGACCGCGCTGCTCCCCGGCTTCGTGAGCGCGCGCACAGGCCGCTCGTTCAAAGCGTTCCTCGTGCTGAAGGAAGACGGCAAGGTCGGCTTCGAATTCGCCGCCCGCGAGCCGAAGCCGGGCGCTGCGGAGAATGGCAAGCAGGCGCCACTTGCGAAACCGGCGGCGAAGTCTCCGGCCACGGCGAAACCGGCGAAACCGGCGGCGAAAAGGAAGGCGAAGTAGAGCCTGCAACGGCACCCTGCGACGACGGAGGCGTCATGGAAATCAGGCGGCGAGCGAACACCGTCGGCATCTAAATTCCGTTGGCCCGCCGGGCCGTTAACCATTGATGCGAGGCTCAATATTTTTGAACGATGGAATGAGCCAGCGCTTTGGCGTCTTGCGGAAACTTTGTCATTTTCCCATCCCGTCGTGACGCTGCGGTGACATTGAGGAATGAAAGTCGCGAACGTGAAACGCCACCGCATTCCCTCCATCCTCGGTCTTTCGCTCGACTTCGCGCAATTTGCCACGGCGCATGACATCGGCAGCACAGCGGGCACGGGGTATCCGCACTACGATTTTTCCGTGAAGCCGCCGGAGCGGACCTTCGTGCAGTCCGTATCAAGTTCGATGCAGTCCCGAGCTTCACGCGCGCGGAATTCACCGATGCCGCCGCGCGGTCGCAATCCGCGAGCACCTTGGAGGGATGGAGGGTTGGGGGTTGTCCTTCTGCGTTTTTCGCACTCCGCGCATGATGGCAAGGCGATGCGCGCGGAAGCTTTCGCCCGCCGTGTCGCGGCTTTCGTTGAATGTCGGACGTTGGACGTTGGACGTTGGACGTTCGGCCCCGCGCAGCGGCTTCGCCACGTCACGACGCGCATCCAGAATCAGAACGCGCCTGCGGCGGGCCAAACATTCAACGTCCAACGCCCAACTACGATGCAGTCCGCAGTTTGATCGTTGAATCGCACGGCACGCACGATGAATGGTGGCGCGATGCGACTGCCAGCACCCACACCACTCGCCGGACGACCGACCGTCGCCCTCGGCTGCACCGGCCTGCATTTTCCAGCGGACGCGATGCACGCTGCGCGGGAAAATGGAATCGCACCCGTCATGATGCACCAGCTCACGGGCGAGGATGGCTCCGGCGACGACGGACCTCGCGAGATGCTCGAGGCGACGGCGGCCGCGCTCGAGAAATCCGGGCACCCGACTGCGTGGGGCGCGGGATGCACGGTGCGCACCGGGGCGGAGGCGGCGGCTTTCGCGACGGCGGGATACACGTGGTATTCATTCGTGCTCGGCGGTGAGTTGGATTCGCGCGCAGACAAAATGTCGCCGGATGATCTCGATGCGGCCATCGTTGCACTCGAGGACTCCGGCTGCCTCGCGCCGGAGTGGCACGCGAACTACACCGACCGCGAATGGGCGCTCGCATCCGGCCGCACCCTGCGGCTGGCCGATGAGACGCTCGCGCGCGCCGCGGTGAAATTTGGCCGCGCGCTCGCACATGCGGCACAGCTCCAGCAGGCGATCCGCACGCTGTGGAACGGACGCGGCGTCGCACCGGACATTGAGCTTTGCTTCGCGGGCGGGCGCGATCGGTGGAGCGAGGAGGAATTCCTTTTCCTCGCGTTGGACTCCGCGCGCTCGGGCATCTGCCCCGTGTGCATCGCGCCATCGCTCGGTGCGACGTGGCAGGCGGGCGCGGAATTCGAGGGCGATGAAAAGAAGCATGTGGAGATGCTCACAGCCTTCGGCGAAATCACGGCGCTCGCCGGGCCGTTGAAAGTCGGAATCCACCACGCGGCGGGCAAGGCGCGAACAGTTCTGCCTGAACTGCCCGGCGGACGTGCGCATCTCGACTTCACGGACGGCGCATGGCTCGCGACGCTCGATACGCTCGCGCGGAAGCAGCCGGAGATTTTCCGCCGCTGGCTCTGCAGCGCGCAGGAGATGTTTCCATTCGCCGCAAACGGCATGGCGCTCGCGATCACCGAGGAGGACATCCATGTGCTTCCGCAGGTCGGCGACGCGGAACTCGCGGAGACATTTCTCGGCGACGTGCGCGGACGCCAGCTCCTACTTGCGACATTCCCCGACGTGCTCCGATGCAACCGGACGCTGCGCGACGCGGTGTGGCATTGAGGCTCGCGAAACACGAATCAGCCTCCTCCCCGTGCCCGAAACCATCGCCGAGCCTCGCCTTTCCAAAGCGGCCTCCGCACTCGCAGGGCATCTCGACCGCGTGCGACGCAGGCAATGCGGCGTCGCGCTGTGCACCGGGATCGCGATGGCGCTCGCGGCGCTGCTCGCATGGCTCGCGATCGAGATGCCGCTCGACTGGCTGCTCGCGCTGCACGTCACGGTGCGCGCGGCGATTCTTGTGTGTGGCGTCGGCGGCGCGGTGGCGCTTGCGTGGATTTTTGGATTCCGTCCGTGGCTGCACCGGCCCGACGATGATCGCGTGGCGCTCGCCATCGAGCGCGCGCTGCCGCAATTCCGCAGCCGCTTAATCGCCAGCGTGCAGCTCTCGCGCGAGCACGATGCGCCAGACCCCGACGGCACGCGCGAGAACATGAGCCGCGCGCTCGTGGATGCGCTGCTCGCCGAGACCCGCGGGATCGCCGCGGATGCGCCGTTCGACGACGTGGTGAAGACGGACACGCTGCGCCGCTGGGTGCGCATCACGGTCGTCGCGACGCTCCTCGCCGCGGCGCTGTGGTTCGGAGGAGGACGCGCGAGCTGGCCGCTTTTCCAGCGCGCGCTGCTCATGAATGTGGCGGTGCCGCGCAAGACGATGATCGTGGCGTTCACCGGCCCGCGCGTGATCGCGATCGGCGACGATCTGCGGATCGAGGCGACTGCCGCCGGGGTCATTCCGAAATCGGGCAATCTCATCGTGGAATCGGGGAACGGACGGCGGCAGGAATTTTCATTCGATGCCACGCCTGCCGAGCCGGTGCGCTTTGCGCGCACGCTGCACAGCGTGCAGGAGGATTTCCGTTATCGGATCGAACTCGGCGACAACCGCACCGAGACGGCGAAGGTGCGCGTGCGTCATCGCCCGGCGATCGCATCCATCGCCTACGAGCAGCAGTGGCCCGCCTACACGAAGCTTGCGCCGGTACAGCGGCAGCCTGGAAATCTCAAGCTCCTCGCGGGATCGAAGCTCAGCGTGCGCCTCACCGCGACCTCGCCATTGCGCGACGCGACGCTGCGACTCACGGGAGCGGAACCGACGAAGGTGATCCGCGCCGCGCCGCTCGTCGCGAACGACGCGGGCGAATGGAGCGGCACCGCGGAGATTCCCGCGAAGGATGTCGTCGGCGTGACTTTTCAACTCACGGACAGCGAGGGCGTGGAGTCGCGCGCGATGGCCGTGCACCGCATCGAGATCGTACCCGACACCGCGCCGACGATCCGCATCGTGCAGCCCGCGCGCCGCGAGGAATTGCTCACGCAGAAGGCCACGCTGCTGCTCGGCTTCGAGGCGAAGGACGACTTCGGCGTCGCGCGCGTGCTGCTGCACTACGCGGTGAACTGGACCGACGGCGCAGCACACAAGACCGTGGAACTGGATCTCGGCGGCGAAAGGCCGAAGGTGCTCGCGCGGCGCTTCGAGTGGAAAATCGCGCGCCTCACGCCGCCGCCCGCGGAGAACGACACGATTGATTTTTGGCTGGAAGCCCGCGACGCCAACGACGTGACCGGCCCCGGCATCGTCGTGATGGCCGAGCACTGGCAGGCGCGCATCGTGAGCGACGAGGAAAAGCGCACCGACCTCGCGAACCGTCTGAACGACACGCTCCAGTCCCTCGACGCCGTGCGGCGGAGCCAGCAGGATCTCGCGACGAAACTCGGGGATCTCATCCACGAAAGGCCCGCCGCGCCGAAGTGAATCATACGAATCGTTCTTACTCTTATTTTTAATCCTAATAGTAATCCCGATCTGCGGTGCGGTGGAGATGAGGATTCCGAATAAGAGTAAGAAACAGACCGCTGATTTCTTTCCGAGACAATGCTCGCGCCTTTGCCTACCGTGCCGTCTTCAGCATCCTCCGCATGAAAGTTCCTCCTCTCCTTTCCGCGAAATCGCTCATCGCATTCGCAATGCTCGGCATCGGTGCAAGTCGTGCATTTTCGCAGCTCCCCTCCGCGCCGATCCGCGAGACTGAGCAGAAGCAGGCGCACATACAGGGCGAGACGAAGCGGCTCGGCGATGCGCTCGATGCGATGCTCGGCGAATACGAGCGCAACAATCTCGCCGGCGAAGATGCCGCGTCCGTGCGCAGTGTGCGCGAGTCGCTCGGCTCGCTTTCCGCGACTGAGATGAGGCAGGTCGTGGATCTTCTCCAGCGCGCGCGCGCGGCGACGAACCCGGACGCGGCGGTGAAGACCGTCGCGGATGCGTTCACCGCGCAGAAGCAGATCGTGACGGCGATCCAGCGCATCCTCGCCGAGCACCTGCGCGAGCAGGAGGCGGCGGAGATTTCGCGGCAACTGCACAATCTGGCGGACCGGCAGGCGCGCAATCTTCAAAATGGAATCGAAGTCGCGCGGATGACGTCGGGGCGGGGTTTTGCGAATCCCGCGGCGGTCGAGCAGGCGCAGATCACGGCGCAGCTTGGCGAGCAGTCGGCCATCGCGGACGAGATGAAGATGATCCGCGGGAAGATTTCACGGCTCGCTGCAAATCCCGAAAACGCAGCGGCGGCGGAATCTTTCAAGGCCGCCGCGAAACAGATCGGGCAGGCGGAGCCCGCCGCGGAAAAGGCGGTGGAATCGCTGAAGGCCGCGCAGCTTTTCAAGGCCGCCGCTGATGAAAAGGCGACGCGCGACGAGCTGCGCAAAATCGCACGCCAGATCGCGCCTCGCGAGCAGGGGCCCGAGGCGTTGCGCAAAGCGGAGCGCGAACTCGCCGAGGTCATCGCCGAGCAGCGGCAGATGCGCAATGCGAGCGCGCAGCAGAAAAAGGCCGCGGATTTCGACAAGTGGCTCGCGGAAAAAATCGCGGCGAATGACGGCGTGAACGGCCTGCCTCAGCGCCTGCGCAACCAGCCCGCCAGCGCGCTGCGCGCGGATCCGGAAATCCGTGCACGCTTCGACACCGAGCAGCGCGAGAAAGAGACACAGCTCCGCAGGCTCGAGGATCAGCAGGGCGAACTCGTCGGAAAGACGGACGCGCTCACACAGAAGGTCGCCGAGGTGCCGCAGGCCGCGGATGCGCTGAAAAATGCGACCGGAAAAATGCAGGAGGCGCGCGCCGCGATGCAGGAGGCGAACGCGCCACAGGCCGCACAGCAGCAGGACGCCGCTCTCGCACAACTCGCAGCGGCGCACGGGGAATTGAAACGCCGCGCCGAAGAAGCCGAGGCGCTCGCGGCAAAGAGCGGCGACAAGGCGAAGGATCTCGCGCAGCTCCAGAAAGTCGCCGAGAACCTCGCGAAGGATGAGGCCGCGATCGCACAGGCCGAAAAGCCCGACGCCGCCGCGCAGCAGGACATCGCACGCCGGGCAGCGCAGCTCGCGCAGCGCGCGAAGATGGAAGCCCCGCTCGCAGCACAACCCGCACAGGCCGCGGCGCAAGATGCCCTAAAAGGCGAACAGGCGATGCAGGCGAACAAGCCCGACGAGGGCCGCGCCGCCGCGCAGCAGGCCGCGCAAAATCTCGCCGAGGCCGCGAGGCAGCTTGCGCAGGAACAGGCCGCCGCCGCACAGCAGCAGGCGCAAAATCCGGCAGCCCTGCCAGCCAATCCCGCCGACGCCGCGCAGCAAGCCGCGGCACAGCAGCAGCTCGCGCAGGCGCAGCAGCAGGTCCAGCAGGCGCAGGCAAATCTCCAGCAGGCCGCTCAGCAAAGCGGACAACAGGCTGCGCAGAACGCAGCGCAAGCCGCACAGCAGGCCGCGCAGGCTGCACAGCAGGCTCAGCAGATGGCGCAGGCCGCAGCGCAGGCCGCGCAAAGTGCAGCGCAGCAGGCACAGGCAAGCACCGCAATGCAGCAGGCCGCGCAACAGCTCGCGCAAGCTTCGCAGAGCGCAGCGCAGGCATCGCAAGGCGCACAGCCTTCGCAGGGTTCGCCGTCAGCATCGCCCGGTTCGGCACCCGGTTCGGCACCGGGTTCGGCACCGGACGGTGCGCAGCCTCCCTCGACGGCGCAGCAGGCGATGCAGCAGGCCGCGCAGCAGCTTGCCGCCGCGCAATCGCAGGCGCAGAGCGGACAGAATGCAGCCGCGCAACAATCCGCACAGGGCGCCGCACAATCGCTCGCGCAGGCGCAGGCTTCGATGGCCGCGCAGCAGGCCGGACTCTCGCCTTCACAGAGCGGCGCACCGATGCCGGGACAAGGACAAGGACAAGGACAAGGACAAGGACAAGGACAAGGACAAGGTCAAGGTCAGGGTCAGGGTCAGGGTCAGGGTCAGGGCCAAGGCACGCAGCCGGGGCAGGAGCAGGGCCAGGGGCCGGGGAAATCTTCGCAGGCGAGCAGCGGCCCGTCGCAAGGCGCGGAGACTTATACGCCCGGCGATCCGAAAGCCGTCGAGCGCGGCGCGCGCAAGGCGGCGCTGACAAACACGAACTTCATCGGCCTCCCGGCGCGCGAGCGTGCGGCCATCCAGCAGTCGCTGCGCGAAAAATATCCACAGGAATACGGCGCGCTCATCGAGCAATACCTGCTCAACCTCGCGAACGAGAGCGGGAAGAAATAACGCGGAGAAGCGTGACGGCAAATTTGGACTACTGCAGTCTCCTGCCGCTTTGTGGATAAAGGCGCAGCCGTGGCGGGCTTGGGCGCACGAATGCAATCCCGCGGTGTTTTCGCCGCGTCGCTCCGCTCCTGCCAAAACCGCCCGAGGACTCTCGCGCTTTCCCCCTCCGCACCACAAAAACGGCAGAGGACTGCCTCACTCCAAAAGTCCTCGCGCGCAGCAGCGCTACCCCGAGGTGCCGCTCGTGTTTTCGGAAATTGCCCTCATATGCATCTCCCGTTGACTCAGGGATGGGGATTCAAACCCCGATTTTTCCGGCAAGGTGACTGAAATCCTTCGCGATATCCTCGTCCCGGCGTTGACGGTCGAGGAGTTCCTGCGTCGCGGCCGCGAATTGAGGCTCGCCCTGAGCAAGGCTCCCGCGGAAGCGAAAACGCCACGTCCGGGCATTTCAGCGGAGAACGCTCACTAAGTGAATGCGTATGCCCAGCAGACGCGTGTGGGAACTCCTCCAGTGGCACCAGATGGGCATGATGGACAACGCGGAACCCGCCGCCCAGCTCACCGCCCAGCTCGCCCGCGAAGAACAGGCGCTGGCCAAAAAAACAAAAGCACCCAGCGAACTGAGCACCGCTGTTGTCCCCACGCAGTGCCCGGGCGCAGCCTG
>BJFP01000084.1 GCA_014189875.1 Verrucomicrobiota bacterium
CGGAAATCTTTCGGCGCTACTGCCGCACTGCGGGGCGTTTCGCTGGCTGTCGGCGAGGGCGAGGTGCATGCGCTCATCGGCGAGAATGGCGCGGGGAAGAGCACGCTGATGAAAATCCTCAGCGGCGCGCACGAGGCGGACGCGGGGCGCATCGCGCTGGACGGCGTGCCGTTTGCGCCGCGCAATCCGCACGAGGCGCGGCGCGCGGGCGTGGCGATGATTTACCAGGAGCTGAACCTCGCGCCGGATTTGAGCGTGGCCGAGAACATCGTGCTCGGCGCGGAACCGTCGCGATTCGGCTGGCTGCGGCGCGGCGCGATGCGCGACACGGCGCGGCGCGCGCTCGCGGAACTCGGCCACGGCGACCTGCCGCCGGATGCGCCGGTGCGCTCGCTTTCCATCGCCGAGCAGCAGCTCGTGGAAATCGCCCGTGCGCTCGCGGGCGAGCCGCGCGT
Source organism: Verrucomicrobiota bacterium (assembly GCA_014189875.1). Classification (GTDB taxonomy): domain Bacteria; phylum Verrucomicrobiota; class Verrucomicrobiia; order Chthoniobacterales; family Chthoniobacteraceae; genus SXWH01. The sequence continues at coordinate 456 of BJFP01000084.1, forward strand.
GATGATTTTCGACGAGCCGACGAGCAGCCTCACGCAGGCGGATGCGGAGCGGCTCTTCGCCGTCATTGCGCGGCTGAAGGCGCGCGGCGTGAGCGTGATTTACATCAGCCATTTCCTCGAGGAATGCCGGCGCGTGTGCGACCGCTTCACCGTGCTGCGCGACGGCGAGAGCGTGGGCACCGGCGCGCTCGCGGAGACGCCGATGGCGGAAATCATCCGGCTCATGGTGGGGCGCGAAGTGAGCGAGCTGTATCCGCGCATCGCGCACACACCCGGCGAGACGGTGCTGCGCGTGGATGCGGCTGCGGGTGAAAGTGGCGGCCTCGCTGTTCGTGCGGGCGAGATTTTCGGGCTGTTCGGCCTCGTCGGCTCCGGGCGCACGGAACTGCTGCGGCGGATATTCGGGCTCGATGCGATGACGGCGGAGCGCGTCACGATTTTCGGACGCGAGGAAACCTCCGCATCGCCGCCGCGCCGTCTCGCGCAGGGCGTGGGATTGCTGAGCGAGAACCGCAAGGAGGAGGGCCTCATGCTCCAGCGTTCGCTCGCGGAGAACCTCACCGCCACGCGCCCGGTCGCCCATAGAGGGAGCGGCTGGCTTTTCCGCGGACGCGAACGCAGCCTGACGCGCGAGTGGATTTCGAAGCTGTCCGTCCGCGCCCGCGATCCCGAGCAGGCCATCGGCGAACTTTCCGGCGGCAACCAGCAGAAGATCGCGCTCGGCCGCCTGCTGCATCACGACGCGAAAATTCTCCTGCTCGACGAGCCCACGCGCGGCATCGATGTCGGCAGCAAGGCGCAAATCTACCGGCTCACCGGCGAACTCGCGGCGCAGGGCAAGGCGGTGCTTTTCGTGAGCAGCTACATCCCGGAACTGCTCGGCGTCTGCGACACCATCGGCGTGATGTGCCGCGGCAAACTCGCCGCCACGCGCCCCGCCGCCGAGTGGACCGAGCACACGCTGATGGAGGCGGCGATCGGCACGATATGAATTTCGCAAGAAACAACGATGCGAAGATGGAAAAGACATGGATGAAGCAGGAAACCATGAAGCCATGAACGAGCTTTCATGGTCTCATGGTTTCCTGCTTCAAATGAGCCGCTCTCAGATTTTTCGATGAACGCACTCCGCCGAATTTTCTCCCTGCTCAGTCCCGTTCTCGCGCTTGCGCTGGTCGTCGGGCTCTTTTGCGCGCTGCTCGCGTGGAAGGACGTGCGCGACTTCCAGCAGCAGCACGAGGGCGTCGCGTTCACCGAGGCGTTTGCAAAAATGCGCGCGCAGCCGGACGAGGCGTTCACCGGGCTGAATTCGTTCATCACCGGCGGCGCGTGGAAAAAAAATCTCACGCAGACCGCCATCGTCGCCGTCGGCGCGCTCGGGATGATCCTCATCCTTGTCAGCGGCGGCATCGATCTCAGCGTCGGCTCGTCCGTCGCGATGTGCAGCGTGTTCGTCGCCAAATCGCTGAACACTGGTAGCACGCCGCTCACCGCCGCGTTCATCGCGATCCTCGCCGGTGCCGCGGTCGGCTGCGTGAACGGCTCGCTCGTCGCGGGCCTGCGGCAGAATCCGTTCATCGTCACGCTCGGCATGATGAGCGTCATCCGCGGCCTTGCGCTGTGGCGCTCGGAAAATCAGACGGTGAATCTGAACGGGGACATCGGCGAATCGTGGCTGCTCAATTTGCTCGCCGTCGAGGAGCCGGGGAAATTCTGGCCGCTGCCCGCCGGCGTGTGGCTCGCCATCGCGCTCTCGGTGCTCGTCGCCGTCGTGATGAATCGCACGGTCTTCGGTCGCCGCATCTTCGCCATCGGCTCAAACGAAGCGACTGCGCGGCTCTGCGGCATCCGCGTGCGCTGGACGCAGGTCGCGATCTACACGCTCGCCGGAGTGCTCTTCGGCATCGCCGGTGCGTTGCAATTTTCCCGCCTCACGCAAGGCGACCCGACTGGCGCCCCCGACCTCGCGCTCGACGTGATCGCCGCCGTCGTCATCGGCGGTGCGAGCCTGAATGGCGGCAGCGGCAGCGTCTTTGGCGCGGTCCTCGGCGCGCTGCTGATGACCGTCCTGCGCAACGGCGCAACCGCGATGGCGTGGGAGGACTGGACGCAGCGCGTGATCATCGGTGCGGTGATCATCGCCGCCGTCGCGCTGGATCGGCTGCGCCGAAAGGAACGCTGAGGCTGCGGCGAGCACGGCAGTAGGCGAACTGCCCTGGGGACGATCACGCGAGCGCATTTGGTCGGGTGTTTTCGGTGGCCGGGTTTCGCGTCAGCGGTTGAAATTTTGCTTCGCTGACTCGCCTTCCCAGCGCACCCGCCCGCCCGCGTGCATCCGAATCCGCGCGGCAGATGTTCCTGTCCCCAACCGCCGCCAAAGAAAAACCGATCAAAGATTCGCAACTTTGCGGCATTTACGCTCTTTGATCCCCGCCGCATCCGTGGCATGAACGTCTCTCACCGCTTTTCCCCGCACGGGGCGGAGCGAAACGACAGAACCAACAACAAAAACCAACTCCATGAAGAAAATCCTCGCACTCCTCGCAGCCGCGTTTGTCGCAGTCAGCGCACAGGCCGGTGAATTCCCAGACATCAGCATTGATGAGCTGAAGACCGCCATCACGGCCAAGAAGGCCACCGTCATTGACGTGAACGGCACCGACTCGTTCAAGGCCGGCCACGTCCCCGGCGCGATCGATTTCCGCGCACAGAAGGCCCAACTCGCGAAGCTCCTGCCGGGCGACAAGAGCGCGCTCGTGGTCGCCTACTGCGGCGGCCCGACGTGCAACGCCTACTCCGCCGCCGCGAAGGCCGCGAAGGAACTCGGCTACACGAACGTGAAGCACCTCTCCGCCGGCATCTCCGGCTGGAAGGCCGCGAACGCGCCGCTCGAAGCCGCGAAGACGAGGTAGCGCACGCGACAAAATCACGGGCGTCCCTCGCACTGCGGGGGACGCCCTTCTTTTTTTCAACGCCCAACGCCCAACGTCCAACGCCCAAGAAAAGACTCGCGGCAGGGCGGAATTCTTCACCTTGGGAGTTGGACGTTGGGAGTTGGGCGTTGGGCGTTGGGCGTTTTTTTCCGCCTACCACCCCGCCGGCAAGTCCGTCAGCGTCCCCTTCAGGATCGCGTGGATCGCCTGTTTCTCCCCGGCGGGCAGGTAGGCGTAATCTTTCACGGGATTCTCCAAGCTCAGTGCTTCGCGGAGGCGGAGGTAAATGTGCTGCTTCATCCGCGCATGCAGGCCCTCGAACTCGGGGCTGTAGATCATGTAGCTGCACCGATATTTGAAAAGCCTTGTGCGCAGATCAAATTCCCGCAGCGACGCCCCCTGCACCGCGCGGCGCTTCGCGAGAAAGTCCGCCTTGAACGCTGCGTCGCCCGCGATGCCGCCGGCGGGCAGCGGCACTTCGTCCGCGAAGAGGAGGTAGCGCACGAGGCTGCGCGCCTGTTCGTCGAGTTCCGCGTAGCGCGCGGCGCTGAGGCTGCCCTTGTCGAGGTGGAATGCCGTGCGGGCGCGGTAGGATGCTTGGAGGATGCGGTTTGCGGCGCCCGCCTGATGCTCGTGCACGAGCTGAGGGAGGATGTCGCTCGTCGCGACGGGATATTTTGCAAAATCGAAAAGCTGCCCCGGCTGCACGGGGCTTTTCGTGATTTCCTCGCCCGAGTAGCGCCCGATCACATTCGCCCATTCGGTCGCGACGCCACGATCACCGGTCACATACCATCCGCCGAAGCGCTCCGAAAACGGAATGTCGTGCCCGGTGCGCTCTTTGCGAAACGTCTTCAGGCTCCCGCCCGTGGGGCCGGGGACCACGGACTTGATCACGATGCCCGGCACGAAGCCCGTGTCCTCCTTCGTGTGGCAGTTCACGCAGCGCTCGGAGCGCTCGACCACGATCGGACGCGAGCCGGTCGGGATGTCGAACATGTAAAAAATCGCGCCAAGCTCCGGGTCCATCGAGAGGATTTCGATTTTCGCGCCGGGGATGTAGCCGACGTAGAGGCCGTCGTTAAAAAAAATCGCGCGCGGATTCCGCGGCGTGATGAAGCGGAGCTGCAGGCTCGTCGTGGAGAATACAAGCATCTGCGACGACGCGGGGACATCGAGCGCTTTGAGCAGGCTGATGATGAATGCCTTTTCGCTGCCGTGATCGAGCGGGATGCGGCCCGACTCGAGATCGGCCTTCAGCTTCGTGAAGCGATCCTTCAGCGGTGCCGTGTGGTAATTGTGCGGCGGCTCGTCGAAATTCTTGTAGCCCGGCTCCGCGCACGCGAGCGACGCGAGCACGATGCCGGGCAGAATGGAGAGGAGCCGGAGGGACATGGACGCGCGGAAACTAGTCACGCGCGCGGGAGCGGACAAGGCTGCGATTCCCAAGCGGACAACCGATGGAAAAGTTGCATCGGAAATTGCGGGCAGCGTGTATCGGGGTAGCGTGGGCATCAGCTTGCGAACGGATGCCTCTCGACGCCCGATGTGCCGCGCGAGACGCGCGGCACGGCAGGCAGGACGCCCGCGCTACCCGAGGCATGCAAATTCCAAAGCGACCTTTCCGTGCAGGCTGCTATTCTGCGCAGCCATGCCTGCCTACACCACACGCGAAGAACTCCTCGCACTCGCCACCTCGTTTCGCGACGTGGCGGCTGAGGATATCAAGCGCGCGCAGACCGCGGAATGTGTCCACGCCGTCACGCTGCGGGCGCACGCCCGGCTGAACGAACTGGAGATGCAGCTCTTCGCCGAGCACCGCGTGTGCGTGGACTGCAAGGCGGGCTGCGGGACGTGTTGCCACCTCGGGAAAATTGACGCGCGCGCACACGAGGTCTTCGCGCTCGCGGACTGGATCACGCGCAATTTTTCCAACGAGGATCGCGCCGCCGTGCTCGCACGCGCACAGGCGCACGCCGCCGCAGTCGCGCCGCTCACTCTGGAGGCGCACCTGCGCACCGTGCGCGCGTGCCCGCTCCTCCGCGACATGAGCTGCAGTGCGCACCCCGCGCGGCCCGGCGTTTGCCGCATCGGGCACTCGACGGATGTGCGCATTTGCGAGCGGGCGTTTCAGAATCCCGACGACCTCGCGGCAAAAGGCGGATCGCACGCGGTCTCGAAGCTCGCAATGACGGTCGCGAGCGATGGCACATCGTTCGCATTCCTCGAGGCCGGCCTCGACAAGACCGTGTATGACCTCGGCAGCGCACTCGCGGAGGCGCTCGGCGATCCATCCGCCCAGGATCGCTGGCTCGCGGGCGAACGCGCATTTTCCGATGCAGCGAAGGCGAAGCAGGAGCCGTAAGGCGGACAATCATGTTCGCCGAGTCCGCGCGCCGGTGTAGATGCCGCGCCCGATGTGCCCACACTGCGGACAGGATTGTCCGCGATACATCTTTCCGCTCGCTCGCGGCGCGGCGGCTTCGTAGCAATTTGCGCAATGAGAAGCATGACCGGATACGGACGCGGACAAAGCGTCCATGATGGCGCGAAGTTCACCGTTGAACTCAACTCGGTGAACCGCAAGCAGAGCGACGTGGTCGTGAGCCTGCCGCGCGAACTCGCGGAGCTGGAGCCGCGCGTGCGGGACGCGATCAACGCGGAGATCACGCGCGGACGGCTCACGGTCGTGATCGCATTTCACGCAGGGGCGAGCACGCCGCAGAACCTCGCGCTCGATCATCAGCTCGCGCGGACGTACTACGATGCCATGCGCGAGCTTCAGCGCGAGCTGGGCGCGGGCGGGGAAATCAGCATCGAGACGGTGCTGCGCGCGCCGGGTGTGCTGAAGGCGCCGGAGGAGCAGCTCTCGCCGGATACTGCGTGGCCGCATGTGGAGTCCGCGCTGCGCCACGCGCTCTCCGATCTGATGAAGATGCGCGAGCACGAGGGAAAGCACCTCGCGGCGGATCTCCGCAAGCGGCTGAAGATCGTGCGCGATGCGGTGAAGAAAGTGCGGAAGCTCCTGCCGGATGTCGTAAAGAAATACCGCCAGCAGCTCCATGATCGCATCACGCGCGCGGCGATCGATCTGCCGATTGATGATGATCGCCTCGTGAAGGAGATCGCGATTTTTGCGGACAAGAGCGATGTGAGCGAGGAGATCACACGGCTCGCGAGCCACTTCGATCAGTTCGAGCATCACCTCGCAAAGAATGAGCCGGTCGGACGCACGCTCGAATTCATGTGCCAGGAGATCGGGCGCGAATTCAACACGCTCGGCGCGAAGGCAAACGACGTGGAAATCTCGCAGCTCGTGGTGACGTGCAAGGCGGAGATGGAAAAAATCCGCGAGCAGATCCAGAACATCGAATGAACCGCAGCGGCATCCTCTTCCTCATCTCCGCGCCATCGGGCGGCGGCAAGAGCACGCTGCTGAAGCTGCTCTCGGAAAAGCCGGACTTCACGTATTCGGTCTCCTGCACGACGCGCGCGCCGCGGCCCGGCGAGGAGGACGGGCGCGACTACCATTTCCTGAGCGTCGCGGAATTCGAGCGGAGGATCGCGGCGGGGGAATTCATCGAGCATGCGCAGGTGCACGGAAATTTCTACGGCACGCTGCGCAGGCCGATCCTCGACAGCATGGACAGCGGGCTCGACGTGATGATGGATGTGGACATCCAGGGCGCGGCGCGAATCCGCGCGGACGCCGACGCGCGCCTGCAAGCCGCGCTGGTGGATATTTTCCTCATGCCGCCGAGCCTCGCCGAAGTGCGCCGCCGCCTGCTGAAACGTGGCACCGAGACGCCCGGGCAGCTCGAAGTGCGGCTGCGCAACGCGGAGACGGAGATGGCGCAGTGGAAAAATTACCGCTACACGATCCTGAGCGGCACACCCATGCAGGACTTTGAAAATTTCCGGGCCATCATGCAGGCTGAGCGCATGCGCAGTTCGCGCATGTTGGTAACTTTTTAACATCATGGGCGCACCGGTCATCATCCTCGGGGTCACGGGCAGCATCGCGGCATATAAGGCGGCGGATCTCGCGAGCCTGCTCGTGAAGGGCGGCGCGGAGGTGCATGTGGTGATGTCGCGGCACGCGTGCGATTTCATCACGCCGCTGACGCTGCAGACAATGTCGCGCAATCCGGTCGTGACATGCGTGGCGGACGCGCAGGCGAACTGGAAGCCGGGGCACATTGATCTCGCGGATCGCGCGACGCTGCTGCTCATCGCGCCCGCGACGGCGAATGTCATCGCCGAGCTCGCGCACGGACTCGCGGGGCATCCGCTCGCCGAGATCGCGCTCGCCACGCGCTCGCCGCTGCTCATCGCGCCCGCGATGAACGGAAAAATGTGGGAGCACCCCGCGACACAGGCGAATGTCGCGCTGCTGAAATCGCGCGGTGCGGAATTTATCGGGCCGGAAGCGGGAATCCTCGCGTGTGGCTACGAAGGGCTCGGGCGGCTCGCGGCGGTCACGGAGATCGCGAGCCGCGCGCTCGCGAAGTGCGGAAAGGCGTAGCGCGATCCGCGGAAAGAAATGTGGGCGCGCAAAAAATATTGAAAATATTTCGCGCGCATTCGAAGCGGAAAATGCGTGCTGATTTTCAATAGAAAAAGTGGACGGCGCGAAAGTGCGGACAGCCGAATTTTCATAGGAGAAACGCGCGTGGAAATGTTCCACAACCCTGGGCGGTCCACTGCATTTTTTCGTGCGCATTTTTTGCGTGTTTCATCACGCGACCGCTAAATATTGTGTCCGCTTGTGCGAAATAATGTTGACGCATCTACGGGTAGTGGATACTCCAAACCCATCGAGCGTGATGTTTTTCAACACCTCCCATAATTCCCCCAAACAAATTTCTCAGTCCCGCCACTGCGGGCAGGAAGGGGGTGTCTAATAATGGCCGCAAAGAAAAAAGCAGCAGCGAAGAAAGCTGCACCGAAGAAAGCTGCACCGAAGAAGAAAGTCGCAGCGAAGAAGAAGAAGTAGGCTCACCCCTGCTTAACTAACAATGGGAGGCGAATCTAACGGTTCGCCTCTCATTTTTTCTGCCGATACGGGCCGGAAAAAGGCGCAAAAGGCGCAATAAACGATTCACCCGAGGACGGCTGTTGGGCCGCTTCGCGCCTCCGGGTAGGGCGGGTATCTTACCCGATGGGCCGGGTATCCTACCCGGCCGAACGGACATGGAAGGACGATTGAATGACGAAACACGCAACAGTATCCGAAGAGCCGGGTTGCCGGATGCGTCTCGCGACCTCGAATGCACAACGACGCCCGATGTGCCCGGTAGGATATTCGGCACGGCGGGTTGAAAACCCGCCCTACCTGATGCCTCGCGCATCTCGAGGGTAACGATGGCAGATCCACACCGCATCCTGTTTTTTCCGCGCCTTATCGCGCCTTATCGCGGCCAAACATCCCATCTTTCGAGGTTCCGTCTTGCCGCGCGGGGACGCATCCACCATCCATACGCGCACTTTCCGAATGACCGATCTCTCCGCAGCCCTCGAAACCGCCATCCAAGCCGCCCGCGAGGCGGGGACACTTTTGACAAGCAAGTTTGGTCAACTGCCGGATGTGAATGAATTCCACGCGCACGACATCAAGCTCGCGCTCGACGTGGAGTCGCAGGAACTCATCACCAAGAGGCTGCTCGGGCGTTTCCCCGATCACGCGATTTACGGCGAGGAGGGCATCGCGGGCGACCAGTCGAGCGAGTGGCAGTGGATCGTGGATCCCATTGACGGCACGGTGAATTATTTCTACGGCCTGCCGCACTACTGCATCAGTATCGCGCTCCGCCGTGCGGGCGAAATCCAGCTCGGTGTGATCTACGATCCTTCCCGCGATGAGTTGTGGCAGACCGTGAAAGGAACGCCGACCCTCTTGAATGGACGCGTCATCAGCGTCAGCGACCGCACGGAACTCGCCGACTGCGTCATGAGCATCGGCTTTGCAAAATCGAAAGCCACGATCAACGCCGGCCTCCAGCTCCTCCCGAAATACGTCGAGAAGGTCCGCAAGTGCCGCATGATGGGCAGCGCCGCGCTCGACCTCGCGTATGTCGCTACGGGCCGACTCGACGCCTACATCGAGCAGAGCGTGAGCCTGTGGGACGTCGCCGCGGGCAAGCTGCTCGTGGAAAATGCGGGCGGACGTTTTGAAATGACCACGCGCGCGGACAACCCGGACAAGATTTCCGTCCGCGCGTGGAATGGAAAAATCCAGCTCCTCGCGCACGAATGAATCTCGTCGGCACCGGCTACGACGTCCACTGCTTCGCCGAGGGGCGTAAACTGATCCTCGGCGGCGTCGAGATCGCGCACACACACGGGCTCGACGGCCACAGCGATGCCGACGTGCTCTGCCACGCCATCGCCGATGCGATCCTCGGCGCGATCGGCGAACGCGACATCGGTCATCATTTTCCGAACAATGATCCCACAATCCGCGGCATCAGCTCGCTCGAAATCGTCCGCAAAGCCGCGAGCCTCGTCACTGCCGCGGGCGGAAAGCTGATCAACATTGACTCGTGCCTCATCGCCGAAGCGCCAAAGATCGGCCCGCACATTTCCGCGATGAAGGCGAACCTCGCGCGCGTGCTCGGCCTCGACGAGCGGCGAGTCGGCATCAAGGCCACGACGAACGAGCGCATGGGATTCCTCGGACGCGGCGAGGGCATGGCGGCGACCGCCGTCGCGAGCGTCGAGATGCCAGGCTGAAAATTTCGCCGGTGAGCACGAGCGCCATCGCTCCGCTTTGACTTCGCGCGGGCTTTGCCTATCTCTCGCTGTCCTATGCCGACACTGCACTTTACCAAGATGAACGGAGCCGGGAACGACTTCGTGATGCTCGACAACCGCGATCTCCGCCACGGCCTCGACCGCGCCGCCATTGCGCGGCTTTGCGATCGGCACCGCGGTGTGGGAGCAGACGGGCTCATCGCGGTGGAGCCCGCGCAGAACAGCGCGGATTTCCGGATGCGATACTACAATGCGGACGGCGGCGAGGCGGAGATGTGCGGCAACGGTGCGCGGTGCTTCGCGCGGTTTGCGAGCCGTGTGGCGGGGAAGAATGGCGCGATCACTTTTGAGACGATGGCGGGCGTGATCGGCGCGCGGCTGATTGGCGACGAGGTGCAGCTTGCGATGTCCGCACCGCACTCACTGGCGCTCGGTGCGCAGCTCGATGCGGCGGGTGAAAAGCTGACGGTGCATTTCCTGAACACGGGCGTGCCGCACGCGATCGTGTTTGTGGAGGATTTGGAAAAGACGGACATCGTGCGCCTCGGTTCGGCGCTGCGGTATCACGCGCACTTCGCGCCGAAGGGGACGAATGCGAATTTCATCGGCAGACTCGCGGATGGATCGATCGCGATCCGCACCTACGAGCGGGGCGTGGAGGGCGAGACGCTCGCCTGCGGCACGGGTGTGACTGCGGCGGCGCTCATTTTTGCACGGCTCCACGGCGCGCCTTCGCCAGTGCGCGTGAAGGTGCGCGGCGGGGACACGCTCAGCGTGGGCTTTGAGAACGACGGTGACGCGTGGCGGAATGTGACGCTGACCGGGCCCGCGGATTTTGTCTTCGACGGGGAAGTGGCGGTGGGATGACGAAATCCGAATGACGGATGACGAAGGCTCCGGCAGGGCGGCACGGAGTGGAAGAATGAGCACGGTGTTTTTGATGCTTGAGCCCTGCTGTCGCAGATGACTCCCGTTGTCAAAGCGCCGATCCCGGCTAACCTTCGCGCCCTTTTTCATGAGCAAGCACAAGAGCACACCAGTCACCGGACAACGATGGGTCAGCGACACCGAACCGGAGCTTGGTCTCGGGATTATTTTGAAGGCGGGTTTCGGTCGTGTGGAGGTGTTCTTTCCCGCGGCGAGCGAGCAGCGGCAGTACGCGACCGAGTCCGCGCCGCTGCGCCGCGTGAAGTTTGCGGCCGGCGACAAGATCAAGTCGCGGCAGGGTGCGGAACTGCTCGTGGATGAGGTGGAGGAAAAGGGCGGACTGCTCGTGTACCGTCATTCACGCGGCGAACTTTCCGAGGCGGAACTCTCCGACGCGATCAGTTTCAGCAAGCCCGAGGACCGGCTCTTCGGCGGGCACACGGATGATCTGCGCACGTTTGAATTGCGCACCGAGGCGCTCCGTCGGCGCTGCGATCTGCGGCGCTCGCCCGTGCGCGGTTTTGTCGGCGGGCGCGTGGATTTGCTGCCGCACCAGATGTTCATCGCGGGTGAAGTCGCGGGACGGCTCGTGCCGCGCGTGCTGCTCGCGGACGAGGTCGGCCTCGGCAAGACGATCGAGGCGGGGCTGATCCTGCACCGGCTGCATCTCACGGGCCGCGCGGAGCGCATTCTCGTGCTCGTCCCGGAGCCGCTCGTGAACCAGTGGTTCGTCGAGCTGCTGCGGAGGTTCAATTTGATGTTCAGCATTTTCGACGAGGAGCGCTGCGCGTCCATCCAGTTGCACGAGCCGGATGCGAACCCGTTCCTCGACAGCCAGCTCGTGCTCTGCAGCATCGCGATGCTCGCGGCGGACACGCAGCGCGCACGGCAGATCACCGAGGCGGGATGGGATCTGCTCGTCGTGGACGAAGCGCACCACATGGAGTGGAGCCCCGAGGGCGCGAGCCGGCAGTATGCGCTCGTGGACGATCTCGCGAAGAAAACGCAGGGCCTGCTGCTGCTCACCGCGACCCCGCAGCAACTCGGGCCGGAGGGGCACTTCGCGCGCCTGCGCCTGCTCGATCCCGACCGCTACTCGGACCTCGCGAAGTTTCTGGAGGAAAACTCGCACTACGAGGAAGTCGCACGCGCGCTGGATCGTCTGCTCGCCGGAAAGCCGCTCACTGCGGAGGATCGCGCGCTTTTCGGAAAACAGTCGCCGCGCGTGCTCGCACACTGTGACGAACTTTCCAAAGGCGACACCGCCGCGCGCACGCACCTCGTGAGCGAATTGCTCGATGCTTTCGGCACGGGCCGCGTGATGTTCCGCAACACGCGCGCATCGCTCACGGGATTTCCAAAACGCCATGCGAAGCTGCATCCGCTCACCGGCGACCGGAACGAAATCTCTACGAAGGTGAAATGGCTCGTGGAGCTGCTGAAGGATCTCGGCACCGAAAAAATCCTGCTCATCTGCCGCACGCGCGAACTCGTCGAGGAAATCGCCGCGAGCATCCAACGCGCGGTAAAGGTGAACTGCGGCATTTTCCATGAGGGCCTCACGCTGCTTCAGCGCGATCGCAATGCCGCATTCTTCGCCAGCGACGAGGGCGCGCGCATCCTGCTCTGCTCGGAGATCGGCAGCGAGGGACGGAACTTCCAGTTTGCGCATCACCTCGTGCTTTTCGATCTCCCGCAAAATCCCGAGCTGCTCGAACAGCGCATCGGCCGACTCGACCGAATCGGGCAGAGCGCCACGATCAATATCCATGTGCCGTTCATGCCCGGCACCGAGGGCGAAGTCTTCGCGCGGTGGTATCACGAGGGTATGAACGCCTTTGAAAAAAACCCGCACGGCGCAAACGAGATCGCCCGCGAGTTGCAGGACGATCTCACCGCGCTGTGCGACGGGTTCACCGCGAAGAAGCTCGCGGCATTTCTCAAGCGCACGCGCACGCTGCACGCGGGCGTCGCGGGAAAACTCGAGCGCGGGCACGACCGCCTGCTGGAACTCAACTCCTCAAAACCCGGACGCGCCGCCGCATTGATCGCGCAGATCCGCACCGCCGACAGCGACGCGGGCTTCGAGGAATTCTGCGTGCGCCTGCTCGATCACTTCGGCGTGCAGGTGGACGACCTCGGCACGCGCGCATACCTGCTGAAGCCCGGCCATCTGCTCACCGACGCACTTCCTTCGCTGCCCGCAGACGGCATGTCCGTGACGTTCGACCGCACGCGCGCACTCAGCCGCGAGGATCTCGGACTGATGAGCGGCGATCATCCGCTCATCGGTGGCGCGCTCGATCTGCTGCTCGGCTCCGAGCAGGGCAACACCGCCTTCGGCATCTGGAAAAACTCCGGCAGCGAATCCATCCTCCTCGAAGTCCACGCCGTCGTGGAATGCGTCGCGCCCGCCGCACTCCACGCGGATCGTTTTCTCCCGCCCACGCCGCTGCGCATCGTGATCGATCATGCGATGACCGACCGCAGCGACGATGCCGCCGTGCGATCCGCGCATCTGGAAAAGTGCCACATCTTCCGCCTCCTCGACAAGGGCCCGATGCGCAAGAAGCTCCTCCCCGCGATGCTCGCCGCCGGGCAAAAAATCGCGACGGAGCGCATGACCGCCGTCGTCGCCGAAGCCGTGCGCGCGATGGAAGTGCAGCTCCAGGATGAAATCGAACGCCTCGAAACGCTGCGCACGATCAACGATCACGTCCGCCCCGAGGAAATCGCCGCCGCGCAAAAGCAGAAGGCTGATCTGCACGCCGCGCTCTCCGCCGCCCACGTCCGCCTCGACTCGCTGCGGCTGATCTT
>BJFP01000085.1 GCA_014189875.1 Verrucomicrobiota bacterium
CACCTTGCCCTCAATCTCCTGCGCCAAGACACCACCAAAAAACGCGGCGTGCGCACCAAACAGAAAATCGCCGCATGGGATCATCGCTACCTCCTCAAGCTCCTCGCCATTTGATGCGATTGCCCTGGGGCGTGTATCACCTTCGCCATGTCGGCCGAATCCTGGACGCGACAAGGCTCGCCGGCGATTGCAACAAACAACGTCAGTGCAAGACACGGGAGATATTGTTTCAGCGGTCGCATTTTATGTCCCCATGTCGTTCAGGCCTTTGGCGCTGGAAAACCTGACCTACAGCCCCTTCAAGCTCCCGGTGCTGTCGCCGACGAACGGGACGCGGACATCAACGCGTTCGAGCATCGAGAGCCAGAGGTTGTTGAGCGGCGTTTCGGTGGCGTAACGAATGTGGCGGCCCGTCTGGATTGTGCCGCCGGCGTTGCCTGCCAGCAGCATCGGCAGGTTGGAGTTTGAATGCGCCGCTCCATCGCTGAGGCTGCTGCCGTAGGCGATCAAGCAGCGATCCAGGAGCGAGCCGGTGCCTTCACGCACGGATTTCAGTCTGCCGAGCAGGTAGGCCATCTGCCGCATGTGCAGTCGGTTGACCAGCGTGAGTTCCTCATGGCCGCGCGCGCCCTCGTGCGTGATGCCGTGGTGTCCTTTCTTGATACCGTGTTCCGGAAACGCCCGCTCGCTCAACTCGTTCGTCAGCGCGAAGGTGCAGATGCGCGTGATGTCCGACTGGAACGCCAGGACGATCAGGTCGCACATCAAGCGGCAATGCTCCTGGTAATCCTTCGGAATGCCCGCTGCGATCGACAGGTCCGGTCTCGGCAGGGCGGGAAAGCTGGTGGCTCGCTCGATCCGCTGTTCAATCTCGCGAATGGCCGTCAGGTATTCGTCCATGCGGCGGCGGTCGTCGGCGCCGAGTTGCCGGGCGAGGGCGCGGGAGTCTTCGCGCACGTAGTCGAGGACGCTCCGGCGGACTGCGTCCCGCTGGGCGCGATTGGCGTCGTTGCCTGCGAACAGGCGTTCGAAGACCATTCGTGGGCGCACTTCCTTGATCATGGGTTGGGTCGCCGAGCGCCACGACATCGTCCCCTTGTAAACGCAGTTATAGCCGAAGTCGCAAAAGCCGGTGTTCTCCTCGGTGCCGACTTCCAGCGAGGCTAGGCGGGTCTGATCGCCGACCCGCGACGCCGCGACTTGGTCGGCGCTGATGCCGGCCCGGCAGTTCGCGCCCTCAGTCTTGAGCGGAGTCACGCCGGTCAAGAACGCCGCCATAGCCCGGGCATGGGCACCGTTTGAGCCACTGGCCGCCCGCGCCGACAGCCCCGAGAGAACATTGATGTCGCCCGCGAAGTCTTTCACCTCTTGCAGAATCTCAGGGAGTTCCCGGAGCGGGCCTTCTTCCTTCGGTGTCCAGTTGGGCATGGCCACGCCGTTGGGCACATAGAGCCAGACCAGCCGGTTAGGAGCGGACGGCGATTTTGCGCTGGCGTGAACCCACGAGGCGAGCGGCCCCATCGCCTCCAGCCAGGGAAGGGCGAGTCCGGCCCCGATGCCACGCAACACGGTGCGACGCGATAGATGTTTGTTCATTGTGTCTGGTGTTTGTTCATTGTGTCTGGTCTTTTCCTCGACGTAACCGGAACGGATCGCTTTGCACAGTCGCGATCACCATCCGGGAGAATTTGAAGTCATCTTTGGCCACCTCGGACACGATCCGATCGATGGCGCGTTTGTCGTAATATTCGACGCCTCGCCCCAAGGCGTAGGTCAGCAGTTTTTCCGTCACATTCCGGGCGAAGCGTTCCTTGTCCGCGAGCAGCGACTTCTTGAGATCGCCCATGCCGCTGAACTTCCGGCCGTCCGGCAACGTGCCGCTCGCGTCGATGTCCTGGTTCCCATCTTTCCTACGGAAAGCGCCGATGGCGTCATAGTTTTCGAAGGCGAAGCCCAGCGGATCGACCTTGGAATGGCAGCTCGCACAGACCGCGTTGGCGCGATGTTGTTGCAGGCGTTCGCGCAGGTTCGTGGCAGTCACTTCCTTCGGGTCCAGTTCCGGCACATTGGGCGGAGGTGGAGGCGGAGGCGTGCCGAGGATCTTTTCCAGGACCCACGCACCCCGCTTCACCGGCGAGGTTCGCGTCGTGGGCGAGGTCATCGTGAGGATGCTGGCATGCGTCAGCAAACCGCCGCGCTCCGTCCCCTGTAGTTGCACCGGCACAAATAGATCCCGGGGAATCGGGGAGCCGCCTTTGATTGCCGGATTGGGGCCGGGGCGATTGCCGAGCGTATCAGCCACGCCGTAGTGCTGGCCCAGGCGCCCGTTCATGAACGTGTAGTCCGAATCGATCAGGTCGAGAAGGCTGCGCTCCTCTCGGATGAGGTGATGCAGGAAGGCTCGCGATTCGCCGAGCATCGCCTCGCGAAGCTCCTTGTCGAACTTCGGAAACAGCTTGGCATCCGGCGCGTGGGTCTGCAATTGGGACAGGTTCAGCCATTGCGTTGCGAAGTTGTCCACCAGCGCGATGGATTTCGGATCCTTCAGCATCCGCCGGACTTGGGCTTCGAGATTGGCTGACAGTTTCTTTTCGCCGGCCAGCTTGAACAGCTCGTCGTCCGGCATGCCGCTCCACAGGAAGTAGCTGAGTCGCGAGGCCAGTTCGAACTCGCCGGTCGGGTGCGACTCGGCGGAGTCGGGCCGATCATCGAGTTCGGCGCGGAACAGGAACTTCGGCGAGCAGAGCATCGCGATCAGAGCATGCTGCATTCCGACTTCCCATTTGTGTCCGTCGGCGACGGCTCGATCCGCGAACTTCGCGATCGCTTCGATCTCGTCCTTCGTGACGGGGCGACGGAACGCTTTCGGGAGCAGTCGTCCGACGATCTCGCGTGTCTGTTCCGCCTGCGATTTGTCGGCGGAACAGGCGAGAATATGCTGGTGCGAGAGCGGCGGGAGCGGCCCCTCGGCCTCCAGTTTGAAGTGCAGCCGAACCGGCGGGGAATCGTTCTTGGGCTTGAGCAAGGCGATCCCCAGATTCTGGATCGGCCCGAGTCGGCCGCGGCGGCTAACCAGCACTTCGATTTGTTGCGGAGCGTCGATCGACCGTGCGGTGACCTCGGCAATTTTCAGGATCTTGGTGGTCGCCTGAGTTGGGTTCGTCGGAAAAGTGCCAAAGAACTTGCCCAACTCGGCGTTCGTGGAATGCTCGGGCAAGGCAAGGCCAGAAGCAAACAGGGCCACGCGAACGGGTTCCGTGCCCGACGCTTCGGCAAAGACCGTCGCCCGGAAGAGAAACTCGTCCGTGGCTGAGTACTTCACGATCAACGTGGTCCCCTCGCGGTCGTTGTAATAAAATGGGCCAGTGAGCCAAGGTTGTGTCTCGCTCGAATCGAGCAGGCGATAACGACCCCAGGGGATCGCATTGAGTTGCCCGCTGCGCTGTTTCAGGATGGCGATCTCCTTGGCGTCCTTGTCCTTGTCGAGCAAAGGCAAAAGCTGTTTGAAAGCCTCGACCGTAATGGAAGGAAACTCCCTTTCGGCCGACTTTATGTCTTTTTCCTTGATCCACGCGGCCTCGTTCACTGCGCGAAATTCACGGGCAGCAGCCTCTTTGTCGCCCGCCTGTACCAGGCACCACGCCAACCCCAACCGCGCAGGCAGGCTCTCTGGCTGGAGGACAAGCACTTCGCGATACCGAACCATGGCTCGATCAAGGTGGTCCTTGGCCGTTTTCAGTTTTGCCGGGTCGTTGATGGGACGGACTTCGAAGGGCAAGTGCCCGCGGTTGAAACCGAACCACACCCCACGAGCCTCTCCGCCGGGGGTGATCGAGACGGTTTCGGATTTGAGCCCATAAGCCGCGCTGTGAGCCTGAGCGAGGCGATAACGGACGAGAGCGTCTTTGGGGTTCGCCTCGGCCAGCATCGCCAACTTCTCCACCAGCTTGACGACCGGAACATTCTCCGGACGTGGGTTGGGATTAGCCAGAGGCGATTCCAAGCTCACGATCACTCGCTTGGGCAACTCTGCGCGAATGGCCCGCTCGGCAATCATTTCCGCCGAATTCAGGTAGCGGTCCAGGAGCACAGGCGAAATCGTGAGGGCATCCGCGATGTTGTCGAAGCCGTGGGTGACCGCATCCGTCGGCAAATCCGATTCGGGCGAGAGCGCCAAATCCAACTGCAACAATTCGCGAACGGTGTTGGCATATTCGGTGCGGTTGAGTCGGCGAATGGGGACTCGCCCCGGGTCGGGCTTGCCGGCGTCGGCCGTCTCGAAAACAGCCCGGACGCTTTTCACGAATGCGGAATTCTCCCGGCCACCCGGCCGGGGTTCTTTCTCCGGCGGCATCTCGCCATTCTCGACCATCCGCAGGGCGGTTTCCCAGAGCTTGCGTTCCTTGAGGAAGGACTTCGCATCCGTGAAGGTGTGCAGCGTCACATCCCCCTTCGCCTTCTTCTCGCCGTGGCAGCGGATGCAGTGCTCATCGAGGAACGCCCGCGCGGACTTCAAGTCCGCGGAGGGAACGGCGGCATGTGCAGCGACCCCGGCTGACGCCAGCAGGCCAAGCGCCCCCACAATCGCGGCGGTGAACTTCATGCGCCCGTGCATGGCTGAACGGGCCGGCTTGATCCCAGCCACCACCGCGTCAGCAGATGCCCTCGCCGCTGGCGGAAGCGTGACATCAAGGGAATGGAGTCCCGGGATTCGCCACGCGAGCGGTTCCGCAAATCTGCCTGCACAGGATGACGCCATGCTTGATCCTTGTCGCCTTCCGGCAATGTTCTTCAGTGACGCGGGGCGGAAGTTCACGGCAAGACGATCGACATCGTTCATTTTTCTTGGAAGGAATCTTCAGCAACTTGTCCTCCTGTCTTCCCGTGCGCAAGTGCCAGGCTCAGGATTCGGTCGGTCCACCCGCTGTCGTGTCCAGTTGCGGACAGATATTCGTCACAAGCGAAAATTCGCTTGCCGCCAGTCCCGACAGCGGGGAGAAAAGCTCCGTGCAAAGACGCGACTTCCTTCTCATCGGCATTGGCGGAATTGTCATTTCGGGCACCGTGCCGCTGGCCCTCATGGCCCGGGAGAGCCCAAAGATTCAGGTCCTCGACACCCACATACACTTCTTCGATGAGACACGGCCCACCGCTCCGCCGCGGTTGAAGGAAGGCAAGCCGCTGCCGCGACCCATTTTGCCGGACGATCTAAAGAAGATCGCCCAACCGCTCGGGGTCGTGGGCGCCATCATCATCGAGGCCAGCCCATTGCTGGAAGACAACCAATGGTGGCTCGATCTGGCGGCCAAGGACGCCTTCATCGCTGGCGTAGTGGGACGACTCGATCCCGCGGCGGATGATTTTGAGAAGAACCTTCGCCGATTTGCGGGAAATCCGCTTTTTCGTGGCATTCGAATCTCGCACAACGACGTGAAGACCGGCCTGAACGGGACTCTTGTCGATCGGCTCAAACTGATGGTCGAACTGGATCTTGCGCTGGAAGTGAATGGTGGCCCGGACATGCCTGCGGATGTCGCCATCCTCGCGGCAAAGCTGCCAAAGTTGCGGATCGCGATCAACCACGCCGCGAACCTGCGGATCGACGGAAAGGAGCCACCGCGCAAATGGCGTGAAGGCATGGAGGCGGCCGCGAACCACCCGAATGTCTATTGCAAGGTCTCGGCTTTGGTCGAGCAGACCGGACAGAAGCCGGCTCCGCGCGACGTGGCGTACTATCGTCCGGTTCTCGATACGCTCTGGACGCTCTTTGGCGAGGACCGCCTGATCTTCGGCAGTAACTGGCCGATCTCGAATGGAGGGGCGCCTTACGAAACCGTGCTCGGAATCGTGAGTGACTACTTTACCGAAAAGGGGGAGAAGGCCGCGGCAAGATTTTTCCTCGGCAATGCGCAGGCCGTCTATGGCTTGCGGAAGCGATAGTCCTTCGGGGAAAATGCGGGATTGTTCGCTGAATAGCACCCTGCGCGGCCGGCGGGATTTGGCAACAAGGTGCTTGCCCCCTGAACAGCCGGGAGCTAAGCCCGCGCGACGAGTGAAAGAGACCACGACGATTAACACGGCGTCCCAAGGCCGCGCCTCGCAGGAAGGCTGGGAACAGGAGCCGATTCATGCCAGGGAGGAAGCTCGATGAATAGGTCTGCCTTCTCCGTCTGTCTGTCTCTGGTGCTATTGCTGCCGGCATCCGCTCCGGCGCAGGTGATCGTGCATGGTCAGAACGGAGCGAAGCTTATGGGGGAGGCGATATCGCCCGACGGTGAAGACGCCCACAAGTTGGAGATTTACCGGGGATTCTCGCACAAGATTCCCAAGGCGGCCGTGAAACTCATCGAGCAGCGGCCGGAGCCGGAAGGCGGGCCGCCGCGGGCCGCGGCTCGTGAGCCCAAGGCCCACCTCAGCACCGACGAGAAGGCGGAACTCGACCGGCTCATCGCCTCGTATTTCGGGGCGGCTGGCAAACCGGAGGAGCGGGACGAAATCCTGGCCTCCCTGCGCAAACGCGACACGTTGCCGGCCGACGAGGTGGCTGGTTTCTCCAGACGAATTCGCGAGCTTGCCCTCAACGGCACCAAGCTCGTTGTCGGGACGAACAAGTTCTCCGACCCGAGGTTCCCTGGCGTCGTCCACGTGGAGCTTCATCCGAAGGATCAGCCGCCGTCCGAGGATCTCCCGGTGTTCCTCGCCTTGCACGGCGGTGGTGAAAATGATGGCGACTGGACCAGCGGCAGCGGGCTGTTCGTTGGTCCCGCGCGGGCGGCATGGAAGAATGGGATCTTCATTTGTCCTTCGGTTCTTCATAAGCATTACGCGGAGTGGGGCAAAAACCCGATCGAGGAGGAATATGTGAAGGAGATACTCAAGGCCGCCAAGCGCACCTGGAAGATCGACACGAACCGAATCTATGTCGGCGGCCACTCGATGGGCGGCTACGGCGCGTGGCACATCGGCGGCCACCAGGCGGACGTGTTTGCCGGGCTGGTGTCGGCGTCCGGCGGAATCCTCACGGGCCACAGCATCGGCGAGGCATGGGGATGGGGCGTGATCGGGAATCTTAAACACACACCGGTCACGTTTGCGCATGGCACAAAGGACGGGCCGGCGCCGGTGTGGAGCGACCAGATATCCAATCGCATTCTCGACGACCTTGCGAAAAAGCATCCGGGGAACTTCATCCACCGCTACGTCGAAATCCCGAACGGCGACCATCAGTCCACGGTGGGCGGCATCGGCGAATCCGTGAAATGGATTCTGCAATATACGCGGAACCCCAACCCGAAAACCCTGCTCTGGGAACCGACGCGGTCCTTCGTGAAGCACTTCCACTGGCTCCGCGTCGGGAAGCCGGCCATGTTTCAGCGAATCGAAGCCAGCATCGAGGGGAACGCGATCGAGATCACGACCACCCGGCTCAAAGGCGGGTTCAGTATCCTGCTCAACGACCAACTCGTGGACCTTGCCCGACCGGTGACCGTGCGGGTCAATGGCGAGGAGGCATTTCGCGCCCTCGTGCAACCCAGCGTCACCGCGCTGATCGAGAGCATCGACGACAAGCTCGATGAGAAGCAGGTTTACACGGCCCGCATCGATTTCTGATCCCCGCCGGTGGAGGTCACGGAGCGGATCGAGGCCGATTCGTGCAACCTGATTTCAGCCTCTGCCACTGGATCTGCCGCGATCGACCGCCTCGTGCATCACGCCATCATCCTGGAGTCCGTCGGCAACAGCCACCGCGCCAAAGCCGCCAAGGAAAACGTCAAAAAGTAACCGCCCCTCGGATCGTAAACTTTTTTCAGTGCTCCATTGCGCCCTTGCCGCTTCGCGGCAGCCCTGCGGGCACGGGCTCCATTCCACACTGAAAAAAGTCACACCCCGTCCGTCACCAAAGACACCCCAAACCCGCCGCATCAAATCGGGTTCATTTCAGTTGTCGCTGAAGGGAAATTATAGTTGTCGTTGACCGGTTTACCCTCGCCTATTGCCATATCGCGCACGACTGCACGGTCGGGGGGCAACGTGATCTTCTCCAACAATGGCACGCTCGCGGGGCACGTCACCGTGGAGGACCACGTGATCCTCGGCGGACTCACGGCCGCGCATCAGTTCTGCCGTCTTGGCCGGCACGCGATGACAGGCGGCTGCCCGAAGATCGTGCAGGACGTGCCGCCCTTCATGCTGGCCGACGGCAACCCCGCGCGGATCCGGGACATCGACAAGGTGGGCATGGAACGCCACGGCTTCGTCACGCAGAGCGCGCGCGGGATCATCAAGTGAGCGCGGTATTTCCCGCGGCATGGTTTTGCCGGACGACGGTGCTGTCCGGACTTCCCTCGTTGTCCTGCCCTTACTCCAGGGGATGGGCTTTCAGGAGTTCCTCCGGCTTCCAGAAGATGCTTCGGTCCTTGGTTGCCTCGCGGACTTTTCCAACGGTTGCCGGCTGGACGGGCGTGGCCTTGTTTGTCCACGAGTTCCGCACGTAAGTCAGCACGCCGGCGATTTCCTCGTTGCCGAGGAGTGCGCCGAAGGGCGTCATCGGCGGAATCCCTTTTGCCGGATCATAGGCGACGCCCTTGACTTCAATCGGCCCCCAGAGGCCGTGGAGCGTGAGCTTGATGAGGCGCTCTTCGCTGCCTGTGACCCACGGGCTGCCGTCGAGCGGCGGATACGTCGGGGCAAGGCCGGCGCCGTTCGGCTGGTGACAGGTGACGCAGTGGCCGTCGCGGGCGAAGACACGGGCTCCGAGCGCATAGGATTTGGCGTCATCGCCGGTGAGATGGGCGGGGATTTTGACCGGGGCACTGGTCTCCTCCTGCACGATCACGCTGGGCATTTTGCCCTTGGTCGGATCCGCCGGGCCCCAGTAGTGCTTCACGGTGGCGGCGGCAATCCGCGCGTGCGGCTCGGGCGAGTTTAGGACGGCATCGAGGAGCGGAAGGTTCCGCACATTGTGCTGCTGGTGAATCCAGAGCGCCTCGAGCAAATGATGCGCGTCCCCGGCCTTCGTTGGGTCGAACTGTTTGATCCACTGCTGGGTGGCGGCGATCACTTCCTTTGAATCGCGCCCGCTCAGTTCGATGTGGGTGCGCTGGCGCACGCCATCCACCGGATGCTTCAGGTTCTCCAGCAGCACCGGGATGGGCTGGCCGTCGATGGCGACCTTCTTTTGCAGCGGACGGTTCTTGTTCACGACGCGGTAGATCCGGCCGTGGGCATGGTCGCGGTACGGGTCGCGGATGTTGTGCTGCATGTGGCCGATGATGACGTTCTGCCAGTCGGAAATGTAGAGCGCGCCGTCCTCGCCGAACACGGCATCGGTGGGGCGGAAATTCTTGTCCTGGCTCTTGATGAAATCCGGCGTCGGAGTGCCCCAGATTTCGCCGGGCATCATGTTCTTGCCCTCCCCGGTGTAGCCGTCGCGGTGGAGCTTGTAGCGCTTGATGCCAAGGTAGCCGATGGAGTTGCAGACGAGAAAATCCTGCTGGATGTCCTCCGGGAAGTTCTCGCTCGAGATGATCGCGTCAGCCGGGACGGGGCGGACTTGCTTGTTGACCAGCTTGTGCATCGCGAAGCCGTTGCCGGACGGGCGGACCTGGAAGGATTCGCCGCCCGTGCCGTCGTTTGCGAAGTGGTAACCCCAGCGGTCAAAGGAAATGCCGTGAGGGTTCGGGCTGTTTGCGGCGTGGAACGTGATGGTGTAGCGGCGCGGGTCGAAGCGATACATCCCGGACGCATTCGAGAGGAGCGCGGGCCCCCACGGATGCTCGAAGGCGTTCTGGAGAAAGATGCCGCTCTGCCAATAGATCGCGCCGTCGGGGCCGTAGATGAGATTGTTCGCCGAGTGGTGGGTATCCGCCGAGTCAATCCCCTGGAAAAGCACGATGCGCACGTCCGCCACGCCATCACCGTCAGTATCCTTGAGAAAGAGAATATCGGGCTGCGAAGTCACGATGACGCCGCCGTTCCAGAACTCGAAACCGAGCGGGTTATGCACCTTGGCAAATTCGGTAACCTTGTCGGCCACGCCATCGCCATTGGTGTCGGTGAAAATGAGGAGGCTGTCGTTCATGGGCTTGAGCGGCTCCCATTTCGGATAAGTGCCCCAGCATGCGGCCCAGAGGCGGCCCTTGGCATCCACCTGCATCTGGACGGGATTGACGAGCGCGGGGAACATCTTCTCGTCGGCAAAAAGGTTCACCTCGAAACCCTCGGGAACCTTCAGTTTGGCGACCCCTTCCTGTCCGCTCAAATAGGCCAGTTCGGTCGCCGGCTTGTCCTTGAGGTTCGAGATGACCTCGATCGGCGGCGGCACGTTTGCGTCTGAAACGGTGTGGCTCCTGCCGGCGGCAAGCGCCCAGATCTTCGGATCACGGTTCGCCGTCATCACATCGAGTATCTTGAGTTCGTGCTGGAGGACTTCCGCGTTGGACTGTCCGTTGACATACTTGAGGCCGGAACGATTGCCCCAGATGTCATTGCCATCCGTGGCGCGGAATCGGTTGTGCCAGTGCCAGTCCTTCTCCATGACCGCCTGGCGCAGGGGCTCGAGGGCGGAGGCGGCTGTGACGGCCTGGCCTGTGAGGGCGCTGGCGATGATCTCGCCGAGCTGGCGGTTGCCTTCGGGGAGAAGGTGGATGCCGTTGATCGTAAGGGGTGTTTTCGAAAGGGAGTAGCGAGCCTGCGATGCGGCAAAGAGATCGACGAAGGCGACCTTTTTCTCCTCGGAAACCTGCTGAATCGCGCCGGTGTAAAGCGCCAGGTTCACGTTGTTGGCGGCTCCGTTCGGGAGGTTCGGGCTTTTCAGGTTCTCGTGGGCAATCGGCGAAAAAAGGACAATGCGCGGCGCGGATTTTCCGTTGAATTGGATGCCGCGGTACTGCTCGATCATCGCGCCAAGGTCTTTCTTGAAACCCTCGACGCCATCCTTGCCCGAGAAGGATTCATTGTAGCCGAAGAAGGCGAAAATCACGTCGGCCTTGCAGAGGGTGAGCGATTTCTCGGGCTTGTCAAAACCCTGGTGCCGCGGGCGCTTGGCGACGGTGTCCCCGACCATGCCGAGGTTGCGGAAGGTGAGCTTCCTGTCGGCCAGCCTGCTCTGGATGACCGTCTCGACCCAGCCGTCGTGTTGCATGCGGTCGGCCAGCGCGTTCCCGATGACGCAGACGACGTCGTTTTCCCGGAGGGGAAGCTGCGCGCGTCCCGGCGCGGTGGCAAGGATCAGCGCCGCCAGCGCGGCCGCGAGGATGCTGATGGGTGATTGGAGGGTTCGGTGTGGTGTCATGGTTGGATGGATCGAAAATGTTTGCGGGGCGGGCTGCCGGAAGAAGAGTTCCTTTCGCGTCCTTCGTCAACCCGGCGCCCGCTCCGGGGCACGGACGGTTGTCCGCGGAAACAGGCCCATTGGAACTACGCCAGAATCTCCGCCAGCGGTCCGGACTGGTCGATATCCTTCAGCTCGGGATCGGGATCGCCGAACGTGGCGCGCCTGTCGCCCATGGCGTGCAGGAGCGCGAGGTAGAAGTTCGAGACCGTCCGGTGGCCCGACGTGTTGTACTTCGGGTACTGGAGGTATCGTCCCGCGGTCTTCAGCCTCCCGCCGAGATTTCCGATCAGCACCATGGGCCATTGCAGGCAGGAGCCATGGTGATCCTCCCCCGAATCGCTCATGTAAACGATGAGCGAGTTGTCGAGCATGGTGCCGTTTCCCTCCGGCATTCCGTCCAGCCTCCGCGCGAGATCCGCGACTCTCTCCGCGTGGAATTTTCGAATCGGGACCGAAAACTCTTCCTGAGCCGGCTGGCCGGCCATGTGCCCGATCTTGTGGCCGTCGGTTGTGACACCGAGTTCCTTCCAAGTGTGGTACGAACCCACTCCGCCCGCGCCGTCAATGGTGACAACGTTGGTGATCCCCGATGTGATCGTGGCGGCGGCGACCGCGCACTGCGCCTCGAACCGTTCCGTCGTCAACTGGCTGTTGAACTTGTCGAGCGCGGGCACGCGCTCCTTCAGATGCTCTCTCATCGACGCCACCTTGTCCTGCCGCGTGCGCATCTGCTCGAACGCGTTGAGGTAAATGTCGAGCTTCGAGCGTTCCATCTGCGGTAACTCATTCCTTACCCGACGGACGTCGGAACGGATCCAATCGAGCAGCTTGTTGCGTGCATTGAATGCCTTCATTGCATTCCCGCCAGTCGCGCTGCCGAAGACTGATTGGATGGCCAGGTCCGGCTGGCAGAGGATGGGTATCGGACTGTTGGGCCCGCTGGCGGATACGCTGTTGACGGACGGTATCGATGCCTTCGGATGAATGCCGAGACCGACGACCGGGATCGTATTCGCCTGGGTCATGCCGAGCGCATGATCGATCGTCTGCCCGGCGGCGCCCTTGCGCCAGTGGAAGCAACCGAGCGCGCCAAACCCCTTGCCGTGATCGCCGCCGCCCGCGGTCTTGTGCGAGAGGCCCTGGAGGACGGTCATGCGATCCTTGAACGGGGCAAGCGCAGAGATCGGCTCCGGCAGGTCATAGTCAGCCAGCGGAAGGTCGAGCAGCCGGGCGCAATCGCTGGACCTGTAGCCTCCTTTGTAAGCGATCCCTTTTGGCTGGATGTGATGTTGATAGAGACCGTTGCTTTCCAGCACGAAAATCACCCGCGCCGGCGACTTACCCGCGGTCTCCGCCGCCAGCAAATTCAGGAACGGCTGGAGCACCACGGCTCCCGCCCCGAGCGTGATGCCCTTCAGGGCCGCCCGCCGGTCAAGGTTGGCTGGGGTCACCAGGTTTCGGATGGGATTCGATGGGGTCATACGGTCTTGGTTGAGGGATGTCTTAGTTGGCAGGAATCAGTCCGAGTGCAAGAAGCCGGCATAACGGAATTGAGTCTGGTCGCAACCACGCTACCCAAGACACCGTGGCCGTCCCGCCTCACTCCTTATGGCATGCAGACAATCCGGAACCCGGCCGCGCCGTAACGACTGGCCCCGGCCCCGACGACGTAGCGGTATGCACTGCGTGCCTCCCGCGGACCAAACCCCCAGGCCCCGCCGCGTAAGAGTCCGCGTTCGTCGCCCGGGGTTGTCTGAATCTGATTCCGTTCTTTCGGGAGGGCCGAGTAAGGGCTGATGACGTCCTCGACCCATTCCCAGACGTTGCCATGCATGTCATAAATGCCGAAGGCATTGGGCTTGAACTGCCCTCCCGACGCCGCAAAGACATGGCCGTCCTTCCCGTTGATCGTGTTCGCCTTTGGGAACTTGTCCCGCCAAGTCCCGTCCTGCACGTTGGCATACTCGACGAGTTTTTCATCATCATCGCCGAAGCTGAACCGGCTGGTGCTCCCGGCCCGGCAGGCGAACTCCCACTCCGCCTCGCCGGGCAGCCGGACCTCGCGCAGGCGGACCTTGCCGTCCCCTTTTTTCGAGAGCCATGCGCAGAACTTCCTGGCATCGGTCCGGGTGACGTTCGTCACCGGATGCAATTCCCCCGTGCCGGGAGCCCCCGTGTTCTGCCAGTTGTATTTCTTGAGCCGCCCTTCAAACTTTTGCAGCTCTTCGTTCCAGCCATATCCGCCCTCGGCCGGCTCGGCCTCCGTCGTGTAGCCGGTTTCCTCGACAAAGCGGCGGAACTGCGCGCGATTGATCTCCAATTGGCCGATGTAAAAATCGTCAGTGAAGGTAATCTTGGTTTGCGTTTCATCGCTGAGCGAAGGTCGGCCACCGTTGTAGTATTTCTTCGACACCTCCGCCTGCTCTTCCGG